>CAMVIL010000078.1 GCA_947167535.1 uncultured Ruminococcus sp.
TCGAGTTCCTGGACTACGAAGGAAATCTCATCGGTGAGCCGCAGTTCGTTGCAAAGGGCGGTGACGCTGTTCCGCCCGATGTCGAAAAGACTATCGAAACGAGCGACGGCACGGTAGTGTTCGTATGCTGGAGCGACGGTTACCTCAATGTTGCCGAAAACGCCGAGGTCTACGCGATCTACGGTCAGCCCGCAAACCTGTTCCTGTACGATCAGACAGGCGACGTGGATAAGGATGTTTCTCCCGATGAACAGGTCGGAGTTGAAAGCGAGTACGAACTTTCGGAAGGCGGAAGCTCTGATGACGGTTACGACATAGGCTGGTTCCATGCTACGTCGGGTCTGCTGGCATCTTCCACAGAGGAAGTCTCCACTGCAAATGTCTGCAGTGATGACGAAAGCAACTACTACATCAAGCTGAGACACGCGAAGGTCTCCTTCTCGAGTCCCGAAGGCATATCCGAACAGGTGACGCTCTTCTGCGCCAACGGAAAGAATTACTATATGCTGTCCGAAGGCGGCACGATGATAGACTTCTCGATAAACTATGCTTCCGAAGACTTCCCGCTGGAATACGTTCCGACAGTCGCGGGACTGCCGATAATCAACTGGCTATTCTCCGCCGACGGCAAAACAATGACCTACGCGGAATTGTTTGAGTATCTGCAAAGTGCGAACAAACCCGTACTGATAACGAGCGTCCAACCGGCGCTGGCGGATGAAGACACAGGATGATAAACCCAAACGGGAAGAGCAGGGCAGATGTCCTGTTCTTCCCGTATTCTTGAAACGGAGATCCTTGATATGAAGAAGATCATAGGCTGTATACTAAAATGTCTGCTATGCTGGGCGGCGGTGCTTGCGGTGTGCTTTGGTCTGCTCTGCGCGGCGGCGGCAGTCCCCGACGGCAGACTTGAGAAAAACCTTATATCCAGCGCCGACAAAATGGCAGCCCGACCGCCCCATGAGCATCTGCAGAAGAGCTTTTACAGCAGCGTCTGCGACAACTATGCCGACGCTGTCCTGCTGGGGGTGGCGGCGAATATGTCCTCCGACGACCTGCCCCGTTCGGCTCTCGATACCCGCTATTACGACGACGGCTTCGGACCTGCTGTGGGCATCAAGGCGACGGTGGACGGCAAGCCTGCAAACATCGACTACACCCGCTACTGGCACGGTTCACTGGTATTCGTAAGACCGCTGCTGGCAGTTGCCGACATCAGCGGCATTCGCCTTGCCGCCTCAGTCGTTATAGCACTTTTGTTCGCAGCGGACGCCGTCTACCTGCTGTATAAAAAGCAGAAAGCCGCCTGCGTGATATTTCTCGTATCCGCAGTGCTGGTGTCCTTCTGGTATGTGTTCACAACGCTGGAGTATATGTCGGTGTTCATCATAATGCTGGCAGCGCTGCCGCTTTTCGTAAAGTACGCCGACAACAGCCGTGCACTCACGCTGATTTCCGTCGGCACTGGCACGCTGACGGCATTCGCCGACTTCCTGACCGCAGAAACGCTGACGATACTAGTTCCGCTGGTCATGGCATTTTTCGTGAGAGCCGGCAGAGGCGAAAAGCCCGACAAAAAAGACAGCCTCGTGACCGCTCTCTCCTGTATGGCGGGCTGGGGCGTGGCTTACCTTGCGACATTCGCCGCCAAGTGGGGGCTGGCTTCGGCAGCGCTGGGCAGGGACGTTTCCTCAGACGCTGTGGCAGCGGCGGAGCTTCGCGTCAACGGCATGGAAGAGGAGTTCTCCTCGCCGATAGAGATGATGTTCTCGGCGCTGGGCGCCAACCTTTCGATGCTCGCACCCACCGACCAGAAGGTGAGCGCCGTCTGGATACTGATATGGCTGGCTGCATTCACGGCGGTCTGCGTTATGATAAGCCTGTCGGGGACAAGGCGGCATAACCTTCCGAAAGCCGTCATGATCGGCATAGCGCTGATACCGATAATAAGGTTCTGCCTGCTGATGAACCACTCCTACCTGCACAATTTCTTCACCTACCGCGCCCTGATGCCAAGCATCATGGCTGTGCTGGGGCTGGTGTGGTACCGTGTGGGCACGGCAAAGAAGAAATAAACCATAGTCTGTCATGCACCTTTTCGTAAAAAAATGCGAAAAGGTGTTGATTTTTTTTGGACTGTGTGGTATAATTACTGTGTGCAAATATTTTTTGTAAACTGCACTTCAGGGTTCAAGGTGGAAACATTATGAGTGACAGAAGAAAAAGGATAGCTTTGTTAGTCGGACAGGCAGATGAGGATTACCAGAGTCGTTTCATATGCGGCTTTTTGAATCATGCCTTCGAGTACGATATGGACGTCTGCATCTTTTCGATGTATCATAAGTATCAGGACACCGTTGAGCGCGAAAACGGAGATTCAAATATATTCTCTCTCATGCGGCCCGAGCTGTTCGACGCTGCGGTGCTGATGGCGGATACCATACAGACTTCGGGTGCTGCCGAACGCATAGAGGAAAGACTTCACGAGAGCTTCGGAGACAAGCCCGTGCTGGTCATCGAGAAGGAGAGCAGGTATTTCAGGAGCATTTTCTCCAGCTGTCACGATTCAATGGTGGAGCTTGTCTCTCATCTGATAGAAGTCCACGGCTATACCGATATCGCGTTCCTTTCGGGAAAGAAATGGCACAAGCACGCTAAGGAGCGCGTTGAAGCGTATAAGGAAGCTATGACCGCACACGGTCTCGAAGTCCCCGAGGACAGAGTCTTCTACGGCGATTTCTGGTACCACAGCGGAAGCCTCTTCGCCGATTATCTTGAAGCCACCGAACGCCCGATGCCTCAGGCGGTAGTCTGCGCAAACGACGCTATGGCAATAGGTCTCTGCAAGGCGCTGGAGGAAAGAGGCGTTCGCGTGCCCGATGACGTGGCGGTGGCCAGCTACGATTCCACTTACGAGGGCCGCACCAGCCCCAAGATCGTGACTTCGGCTATGATACCCGCCGGAGAGTTCGGAAGCTATGCCGCCGACGTTATCAAGGATATGCTGGAGGGTAAGGAGTCGGCGCCGTTTTCGGCAGAGCCTCAGCTTGTGCGTGGCGAGACCTGCGGCTGTACCCACCCCGAGATCATGCACAGCATCCGCCGCGAAAGATGGGGAAACGAGATATCCGAGGAGGGCTTCTACTCGGAGTATAATTCGATGGATATAAACCTGATGGCGCAGACCAGCTTAGAGGAGTACGTTGGAGCAGTCTATTCCTACGCCTTCCAGCTGAGGGGAGCCGAGAGCTTCCATCTGTGTCTGTCATATTACTGCAAATATATGGGACAGACCACCAAGGTTCGCCTTGCCAATGACGGCTATCCCGAGAAGATGATATACGCCGTAAGATACAACAGCGACCGCAAGGACGGCATCGCCGATCTCGAACAGACCTTCGACAGCAGTCAGCTTCTCCCGGGACTCTGGGACGACAGAGACCACCCGCGGGCTGTTTTCTTCACGCCCGTATTCTGCGAGGGTGTCTGCTTCGGCTATTCGGCAGTCGATTACGGCACCGAGGCGAGAAGCTATGATGATGTCTACCGCAACTGGATGAGGACTGTCTGCAATGGACTTGAATCTCTCAGACGTCTGCTGGCGGCGGAAAGCGCTTGCGACCAGCTCTCCAGAATGAGAAACAACAAGTTCGTAGCCTTCGGTGCGGTCTATGAGAGCCTCAACGATGAGGAACGCTCCGATTACGAGCTGGTGAAGAAGATACTTGACAATGATCTTTTCAATTACCATTTCCAGCCCATCGTGGACGTCTCGGACGGCAGCATCTATTCCTATGAGGCGCTGATGCGCTCGGCGACGGAAAGATCGATACCGCCGCTTTCCATTATAAAATATGCGGAAATGCAGAACCGCCTGTCGGACGTCGAAAGGGCGACCTTCCTGAATGTTCTTTATATAGTAGACACTCACCGTGAGGAGCTGGGCAAGACCAAGATCTTCATAAACAGCATTCCCGGAATACGCATAAGCGGGCATGATTTTGAGATGGTAGAGGAATACCTCAGAAGAATGTCCGATGTGATCGTGGTAGAGCTCACCGAAGAGGCGGAGATGAGCGACACCGATCTCGACAGGCTGAAGGCGCTGTTCAGAAAGCTTGACGTCGAGATCGCGGTAGATGATTACGGCACGGGATACTCGAATGTATCCAACCTGCTCAGATATATGCCGCACTATGTCAAGATAGACCGCGCACTGCTCAGTGATATTCAGGACAAGCCGCAGAAGCAGCATTTCGTAAAGGAAATAATCAATTTCTGCCACGACAACAAGATAAAAGCCCTCGCAGAGGGTGTCGAGACTGCGGCAGAACTCAGGATGGTGATACATCTCGGAGCAGACCTTATCCAGGGCTTCTATACAGGCAGACCTGCTCCCGAATTTGTGAAGTCGATAGACGAAAAGGTGAGAGACGAGATACTCACCTATCGCAAAGAACGCCTTGAAGGCGTGACCGACCGCGCCTATATCGCAGGCAAGACGAAGCGTGTACCGCTGCCTTCTGTCATGAGGCACGGCTGCAACGAGATAGTCATCGGCCGCGGCGCTATGGTCTACAAGGAGATAACGGTCATAGGCACTCCCGGCACGAAGTCGGATGTGCATATCAATATAGAATCGGGCTACGAGGGAGCGCTCACCTTTGAGAACGTGTATCTTTCAAATGTCCGCAGCCGTCCGTGCATCGAGCTGGGGGAGAATGTAAGGCTCACTCTCCGCGTGATAGGCGACAATTTCCTGAAAAACTCAGGCATACTGGTTCCCGAAAGCTCGCGGCTTGAGATAGAGGGCGACGGCAATCTCAGGATAGAATCCACCTCCAACGAATACTACGGCATCGGCAACAAGGCGGACAGAAAGCACGGAAAGCTGGTGTTCGATCAGGACGGCTGCATCGAGATAGTCGGAAACGGCGTAGGCGGCACCTGCATAGGCTCGGGACTGGGCGGCATCATCAGGATCAACCGCGGCCGCTATATGTTCGATTCCAACGGACAGAACGGCGTATGCATCGGTTCGCTGACGGGCGACACGGATATCAAGATCAAAAACTGCAACATCACCGCAGAATTTGTGGAGATGCAGGGAGTCGGTATAGGCTCGGCAGACGGAAATGTCAAGATGAGCGTTGCTACTTCGTCGGTGAGGATCTCCGGCGACGGCACCGAGATGGTCGGTATCGGCACGCTTCGCGGCAGCGAGTCTCAGGCAGTGATAAAGAGCGCTTCGGTGGTACTGCTGCTGAGTGCCGTGCGTGCCACAGGCACAGGCGCCCTTGCAGGCAGAACGGTCCTTGAAGCAGAATCGGCAGCCCTGAAGATCGAGAGCACGGGCAGGGAAGCCCTTGCTCTGGGCGGATACAACGAGGATACGCAGGCGGAGATGCACGAATGTGATATCAGGCTGCAGGTCAAGAACTGCCTGAACACCGATTGTCAGGCGAAGCCCGAGGACGTGAAGATCTACAACAGCAGGACTTGCTTCATCGTAAATGATGTCGAGGTCGAGAGAACGGTTCTTTACGATGGGAAATAAGAATAACGCATGATACCGCATGGCAGAGGCTGTGCGGTATTTGTTTGTCGTAATGTGGTTTTGCCGCAAAAAATCAATGTATAGCGTCAGCGTATTTGTGTAATATTAATATTGATTTTCAACGCCTTTTACTGTATAATTAAAATGTATGACCATGCAAGGGGGTAAGAGTATGAATAACGAAGTAAGACTGCCCGAGTATACCGTCTCCATGTCGGTATACGCAGGCGAAAAGCCGGAATATCTCCGTCGGCGCCTCGATAGTATGCTCAGACAGACTCACCCCTGCCGTGAACTCGTTCTGGTCTGCGACGGCAGGCTCACCGATGAGCTTGACGCCGTTATCGACGAGTATTCGGAAAAATTCGGCGGAAGACTTCACCCGATACGCATGAAACATCCCATAGGCGTCGGCGCCTGCGCCAATATGGCGATAGACGCGGCTTCTACGGAATATATCGTCAAGATGGATTCCGATGACATCTCCGACCCGCACCGCTGTGAGGTGCAGCTGAGAGACATGGCGCGCCACCCCGAGCTCGATATGTGCGGCGCTTTTATAGAGGAGTTCGATTCCGAAACGGGCGAGAAGATCGCCGTAAAGCGCACACCCGTCAGGAACCACGATATCCATGTCTACGCCCGCAGACGCAACCCTTTCAATAATCAGACGCTGGTCTACCGCAAGAGTACGGCGCGGAGGCTGGGCGGTTACAGCAGCGTCAAGCGCTGCGAGGACTATGAGTTTGTCGTGAGAATGCTGGCGGCGGGCGCTATAGGCGTGAATATCCCCCGCGTGCTGGTACACTACCGCGTGACGGGAGACAACCTGGCTCG
>CAMVIL010000079.1 GCA_947167535.1 uncultured Ruminococcus sp.
AGCCATCAGCATTATCGGCAGAGCGTCGGAGAAAGCTCCCGCAACAGCCGACACCGTCCCCGCCGCCAGCAGCAGGAGCGTCACAGCATCGGTAAGCTGACCCGCGAAGATACGCGCTATGCTCTTCTGTTTTTGCTTTTGTTCTTTACCCTCCGATACCGGCTCTGAAACGGTTTCCGGCTGCTTTATGTCCGTCAGAAGGACTCTGCTTTCCGATGTCATTTGAGATACTTCCTTTCATGCTTCAAAAAAGATTCAAAAAATATCCATTTTGCACTTGAATATTTTTAAAAATATGGTATACTTATTATATACCCCCGTGACGGCGTAAGCTGTCGAAAGGAAGTGCAGTATTTATGGAAAGATTAAGAGGACGATCGGCTTCGGGCGGTATCGTGTTCGGAAAGATCGCTTTTTACCACCGCGAGGATCAGGACGTCAAGAAGAGAAAGGTCGGAAACCCCGAGCTGGAGCTTCAGAGATACCACTACGCCAAAGAGGTCGCAGGCAAGGAGCTTGACGACCTGTATGAGCGTGAAGTCAAGAACATAGGCGTTGACCATGCAGATATATTCATGATACACCGTCTGCTGCTGGACGACGACAGATTCGTAAATGATATCGAAAACACGATAATGAAGGAAAACTACTCGGCGGACTACGCAGTTCACTTTGCCGCCAACAAGATAGCTTCCGAGCTGGGACGCATCGAGGACGAATATATGCGCGCCCGCACGGCAGACATCAAGGACATCTCCCGCCGCCTTATCAGACACATTCAGAACACCACCGAGCAGGAGCTGGATTTCAGGAGCAATTCTATCCTCTGCTGTTTCGATCTTGAGCCCAGTGAGACTATTCGTCTGGACAAATCGAAGGTTAAGGCGGTCTGTACCTGCTACGGCTCCACCACCTCGCATTCGTCTATAATCTCGCGCACGCTGAACATTCCCGGCATCGTTGGTCTCGGCAGGGCGCTGACTGAGGATTATGACGGTCACGAGGCGATAGTTGACGGATACGCGGGAGTTCTTTACATCGACCCCGACCCCGCCACCCGCCGCAGGATGCTCGAAAAACGCGAGGAAGAAGGCAGAAAGCGTGAGCTTCTGCTGAGACTCAGAGGCAGGCGCAACATCACCCTCGACGGCTCTGAGATAGAGCTTTACGCCAATATCAGCGGACTCATCGACATGAAGTACGTTACCGAGAACGACGCGGGCGGCATCGGACTGCTGAGAAGTGAGTTTCTGTATCTGCAGAACGACGACTACCCCGACGAGGAGCTTCAGTTCTTCACCTACCGCAGAGTTCTGGAGCTGATGGGCAACAAGCGCGTCATCGTCAGGACCTTTGACATGGGTCTCGACAAGAACCCCGACTACGAGGTAGAAGAAGAGCTTAACCCCGCTATGGGTATGCGCTCGATAAGAGTGTGCTTCGAGAATCCCGAGATACTCCACTCTCAGCTGAGGGCGCTGTACAGAGCTTCGGTATTCGGCAGGCTTGCCATCATGATACCCATGATCGTCGATCCCGAAGAGATACAGTACGTCAAGCGCATAATTAAAAAGGTATGGGACGAGCTTGACCGCGAGGGTATTAAGTACGACCAGAATGTTGAGATAGGCATTATGATCGAGACCCCCGCCGCCGTAATGCTCAGCGACGAGCTTGCCCGCGAGGTCGATTTCTTCAACGTCGGCACCAACGACCTCGAGCAGTACTCGCTGGCGCTGGACAGGCACGATTCGCGGCTTGAACGCTTCTGCCGTCCGCACCACATGGCAGTGCTGAGAATGATAAAGATGGCCGCCGACAGCGCCCACCGCTACGGAAAGTGGATAGGCATCTGCGGAGAGCTTGCCGCCAACCCCGATTTCACCGAGACATTCCTCGCGATGGACGTGGATATGCTGTCCGTCTCGCCCATGATAATACTCCAGATGCGCCGCAGGATACGTTCGCTGAACATAACCGACAAGGAACAGGTGCTGGTGGACATGGGCGTGGTAAGACCCTACGACAAGAACAAGCTGAAGCTGTTCGGATGATATAAGTACAAAAAAGCGTACAGTTTATCGGCTGTACGCTTTCTAATTTTAATTTACGGTAAACAATCGCCCGATGCTATTGCTTTTTTCTTTGTTATATAGTATAATGGTAGAGTATGATTTCAGATAAGGAGCTGAACCCGATGTAACGTTTGACAGACCACAAGAAGCAATCTGACATAACGACATTTAACGGAGGAAGATAAATTGGCAAATTTAGTTGACGAAATAAAAAGACGGCGAACCTTTGCGATAATCTCGCACCCTGACGCAGGTAAGACTACACTGACCGAGAAGTTCCTGCTCTACGGCGGAGCTATCGCGCAGGCAGGTGCCGTAAAGGGCAAGAAGAACGCCCGTCACGCCGTTTCCGACTGGATGGAGATAGAAAAGCAGAGAGGTATCTCGGTAACATCTTCGGTAATGCAGTTCCAGTACGCGGGTCACTGCATCAACATTCTGGATACTCCCGGACATCAGGACTTCTCGGAGGACACCTACCGCACACTGATGGCGGCGGACTCGGCGGTCATGGTCATAGACGCTTCAAAGGGTGTGGAGAACCAGACCAGAAAGCTCTTCAAGGTCTGCGCTATGAGGCACATTCCGATATTCACATTCATCAACAAGCTGGACCGCGAGGCACGCAATCCTTTCGACCTCATCGACGAGATAGAAAACGAACTGGGTATGCCTACCTGTCCAATAAATTGGCCTATTGGCTCGGGCAAGGAATTCAAGGGCGTGTTTGACCGTGCTTCCCGCCACGTAATATACTTCGACCCCACAGGCGGCAGCCACAAGGTATCTGCTACCGAAGCAGACCTTAACGACCCCGCACTGGCTGACATTCTCGGCGACACCAACTACGAGAATCTCAAGGACGACATCGAGCTTCTCGACGGCGCGTCGGACGAGCTCGATCTGGAGGCAGTACACAGCGGAAGACTCAGCCCCGTATTCTTCGGTTCGGCTCTGACAAACTTCGGCGTTGAGCCCTTCCTCGAGAAGTTCCTCGAGATGACTCCCCCGCCGATGCCCCGCAACTCTTCCGAGGGCGTCATCGACCCCTTCTCTCCCGATTTCTCGGCCTTCGTATTCAAGATACAGGCTAACATGAACAAGGCGCACCGCGACCGCATCACCTTCCTCAGAGTCTGCTCCGGCAAGTTCGACAAGGAGATGGACGTGCTGCACGTTCAGGGCAACAAGAAGATGCGACTCTCTCAGCCGCAGCAGATAATGGCTCAGGAGCGCGAGATCATCGACGAGGCGTATGCAGGCGACATCATCGGCGTGTTCGACCCCGGCATCTTCTCGATAGGCGACACCGTCTGCTCGCCGAAGAAGAAGTTCATGTTCGAGGGGATACCCACCTTCGCTCCCGAGCACTTCATGCGCTACCGCACAAAGGACACCATGAAGCGCAAGCAGTTCGTAAAGGGCATCACCCAGATAGCACAGGAAGGTGCTATCCAGATATTCCGCGAGCCGCTTCTCGGCATGGAGGAGATCATCGTCGGCGTTGTAGGCGTGCTGCAGTTTGACGTATTCGAGTACCGCATGAAAAACGAATACGGCGTTGACATGGTAAAGGAGGGCCTGGGTTACTCCTATATCCGCTGGATAGACAAGTCGCCCGTGGAGCCCAAGGACTTAAAGCTCAGCTCCGACACCAAGGTGGTAAGCGATATGCGCGACCGCCCGCTGCTGCTGTTCACCAGCGAGTGGAACATCCGCTGGGCGCTGGAGCGCAACGAGGGTCTCGAGCTCTCCGAGTTCAGCAGAGGAGATCTGCAGTAATAATTTCAAACGTCCTAAAAGGCAGGTTTCAATACTGAAATATCCCGATGTCATCGCTGACATCGGGATATTTTATTCTCTCTTGTCAAACATACAAACGTCCCTGACGAACCGCAAAAGCTATTGCATACGTATGTTTGTAACAGCCACCTGATCGCCGGTGATCGCGGCGTATATCGTCCTGTCAATACCGTTCATTATAAATGTATTGCTGATAGATATGCCTGCATTTTCCGTTATCACGGTTATCTGATCATTATTGACCTTAAATGTAACAACGGCATCGTAACCGTCCTGATTGTATTTCTTCCAGCTATCCCAGTCTTCAAAACGGTCGGTCTTTTTGACATTCAGATCCACACTGCAGTCCGGATCGTATCCGCCGCATTCACCGTCAAACCGCACAAAGCCGAGATCACGGTAATTCTCACCGTCTGCCTTTCCGTCATCGGAGCAGAAGATATCAATAAACGGACAGTGCCAAATAAGTCTTGAAGTTGGCAGAGATCTTGTGTGGAACGTCAGCTTCAGACCGTCTCTGATCTCAATACCTTCGGAAGAAGCGGTGCGGAATCCGTCTATCTGGACATTCGGAATGTCTCCTGCGGGGGTGTCGATAAAGCTTATCTTCTCGGCTATCCTCGGGATATAGTCATCGGGACTTCTGGTTTCCGACCTTACGACATTCATGCCGTACATACTGCAGTTTTCGCCTGTAAGTGCGATATACAGAAATCTGGTGCTGTCGGGAAGTGCAACGATGACCTCTGCTGTCTGATCCCTGCCCTCGATACGTATCAGAGCATGATCTTCTATCCTGACAGCTTCTATCCTGTAGTCACCCTTATGCCTGATCTCAGCCGAGCCGCTGTCTATGATCCTTGTCTGCATCTTTCTTGCACCGCCAGTCACGGTGTGTCCGTCGAACCATATCTCGCCGTACTCAAAATAAAGGCGATCATTTATTGATCTTTCATCGGTATGTACTTTTCCGTCAAGAGAATCATACAGTATCATCGACGGCGCGGGAGCTATCCCCGTTGCTTCGTCGCAGGAATTGACCGAAACACTGATCGTCCTCTCGTTCGGTGCGATAATTATCCCGTCACCCACCGTGCTTCTGTGCTCGCCCACGGTAAACTCACCGTTTTCGGATTCTTTCGCTTTAGTTTGTTCCTGCATCTCATATTCGGTATCAACATCTATGAGATGAAGCATCAGCCGCGCATAAACGGGATCAAACTGTGTTCCGATGCCCTTGACGATCTCCTCACGCACCTTGTCCTGCGGTATCGGATCACGGTAGCTTCTTATCGAGGTCATAGCATCGTAAGCATCTGCAACGGCAATGATCCTTGCGATCTCGGGTATGTCCTCGCCCTTTAAGCCCTTGGGATACCCCTTTCCGTCGTAGCGCTCGTGATGATAACGCGCACCGGTGCTCAGAAGCGGATACTCGCTGATCTTCTCAAGTATCTTCGCGCCGTTTCCGGGGTGCTGTTTGATAACGTCGTACTCCTCGTCGGTAAGTTTTCCCGCCTTGTTGATAATGCTGTTGGGGACACCGATCTTTCCGACATCGTGCAACAGCGCCGTATAATATACCATATTACATTCATCTTCACTCATGTGGTTCATTTCCGCAAGCCTTCGGGAGTACTCGGCAACTCGTGAGGAATGACCGTGGGTATACTTGTCTTTAGTATCGATGGCATTGACTAAAGCGACAGCAGTCTGCTCAAACAGGTTCTGCAGCTGCTGTTGATCTCTGGCTGTCCTTTTCTGGCTCAGATAAATGATCGTCAGCATCAGGATGGTAAACGCACAGGAGAACAGCCCCGGTATCGATAAAATATTATGCCGTATGATAAGACTCGAGAAATATACGGGCAATCCGATCAGTTGCAGCAGAAGAGAAGCGATATATCCTGCCTTTTTGTGATTCAGTACCATGATAACAAGAACGGTACAGGAAAGGAAGGAAAAAACGCCCGTAAGCGCAGACAACGGTATCGAATCTCCGCCGATAGGAAAGATCAGACCGGAACGTGAAGAAAAAGATGTGCAAAAATAAAGCAAAGCATAAAGAATGATCAGGATCAGCATTTTGAGCTTAGGTGCTTCTCTGCGGGCTGTCAGGAAGTGTATGATCTTTTCGCCCGACTTTTTTCTTTTTTTCATGTGTCACCTCTGTTATAGGGAGCATACCGCTCGTTGTGATTCCTTATCCAAACCAAAAAGTGCACTCTGCAGGACAAACTTATCCCATAGAGAACACCTGAAAATGCATAGTTGTAAAAAGGATGCAATTATGCCTTGCTTGTCTAAGATCACAGCGCAGCTGCATGGTTCCCTCAACCCCTTTAAAATATAATCTACAGATAATATCCCTATATATATTACATATATTATAACATATCAACCGTTCACAAACCGTTCGCCGAAAGGCTTCTTAAACCTTTGAGATTGTAAACGATTTGTAAACACTTGCGAATTGTACTTAATACCACCCG
>CAMVIL010000080.1 GCA_947167535.1 uncultured Ruminococcus sp.
GGGTTATATATTCGCAGGCTGGTCGCGCACGTCCACTGCGACTACACCCGATTACACCGACGGACAGAAGGTCGTAAACCTCACCGCTAAGGAAGGCGCGACAGTCACTATGTACGCCGTATGGCTCAGAGACGTGGCGTCCTGCGATATCACAGGCGTTGCGAGCTCTTACGTTTACAAGGGCAAGACCGTCCGCCCGATACCTACTGTCACAGCAGACGGCAAGACTCTGTCAAACGGCACAGACTTCACCCTCAGCTTTGCTAACGCCGACAAGTGCGGCAAGGCGACCGTGACCATCACGGGAAGCGGGAAGTACGCGGGCAAGACCACCCTGTCTTATAAGATAGTACCCGCCAAGCCCGCCGTTACAGTCAAGCGTGCAAAGACCTCGATAAAGCTCAGCTGGAATGGGGTGCAGGGCGCCGAGAAGTACGTCATCTACCGCAAGACGGGCAGCAGCTACAAGAAGATAGCGACCGTGACTACGACTTCCTACAAGGACTCGAAACTCAAGGCAGGCAAGGTCTGCTATTATAAGGTAGCGGCAGTCGGCGGCGGACAGACAGGCGCAAAGGCTGCCATCACCACCGCGACCAAGACCGCCGTACCCACCGTAAAGGTCAAATCGGCGAAGAAGGGTCAGGCCGCCATCAGCTGGAACAAGATCAAGGAAGCCGACGGCTACCAGATCCTCATGAGCACCAAGAAGAGCTCCGGCTACAAGTCGGTCAAGACGCTGACAGCCTCAAAGACGTCCTTCACAAAGAAGTCGCTCAAGTCGGGCAAGGTGTACTATTTCAAGGTGCGCACCTTTGTCAAGGCAGACGGAAAGAAATTCTGGTCGGACTACTCCACTCCCGTCAAGGTAAAAGTGAAGTAAAACCAATGCGAAAATAATGTTAAGATAGTAAGAAAAGAGCCGAAAAAGTACAATTTTTTTCGGCTCTTTCCGACTGTAATGTGCAGTGTGCATAAATCGGCCGTTTGTGATTTATATATTTTAACGTTTTTGCAAAAAAAATAGTAAAAACACTTGACTTTTTATGAGAGGTCGTGTATAATGTAATTACGCTAAGGGGTGAACAAATCACCACAGCGAAATAGAATTATTTTTATGGAGGGATTTCTCATGAGAAAGACAAACAAGGGCTTTACACTGGTTGAGCTGGTAGTAGTTATTGCGATCATCGGCGTGCTCGCAGCTATCCTCGTACCTTCGATGCTGACCTATGTAAAGAAGGCAAGACTTAAGACTGCAAACGGTAACGCTAAGACCGCTTACAACGCTGCTGCTGAGTATGTAGCAGACGCTCAGATCCAGGGTACTTCCCTGTCCAACATCGCCGGCGTTTCCGGTCAGGCTAAGTCCTACACCTCTGACTCCGGTATCGGCGGCACTATCGCTGAGGTTCTCGTAGAGAACGACGGTGAGGCTGGCTTCTTCGTATTCGGCAAGACTACCATCGCTGGTAAGGCTAGCTTCTTTGTACAGTGGTCCAAGGGCGGCGCTAACGACGAGGTTTGGGGTCAGTATCCTAACCCGATTCAGTGGAAGGCTGCTAAGGCTGGTCTCGGCGCAATGGGCACTTATAAGACCTAATCTGATATCAGGTAAAGTTCTTATTAACAACTGATTAAAATTAGAACCTCTGCTAATGCAGAGGTTCTTTTTTGTCTGCTCGGCTGAGAGAATGCAAATATTAAAATATTTGTTAAATACCTTTACATCGAAGACGTTATGTGGTATAATGGTAGGTGCAAAAAATTTCAAGGGAGGAATCTTAAGTGCAGAAGGCATACCTTATACTCGAAAACGGCACGATATTTGAGGGCAAAAGCTTTGGCGCTGAGGGTGAGGCTGTCGGAGAAATAGTTTTTACTACCGCAATGACAGGCTATCTTGAGACCCTTACCGACCCGAGCTATTACGGTCAGATAGTTGTTCAGACATTTCCGCTTATTGGAAATTATGGCGTTATTCCCTCTGATTTTGAGAGCGAAAAGCCCCACGTAAAAGCATATATTGTAAGACAATGGTGTCAGGATCCCAGCAATTTCAGATGCGAGGGTGATCTTGACACTTTTTTAAAATCAAACGGCATAGTCGGACTCTGCGGCATCGACACCAGAGCTCTGACCAAGATCGTCCGCGAGTCGGGCGTTATGAACGGCAAGATAGTTCAGGAGGGCTCGGGATTCTCCTTCGGCGACCTCAAGAGCTACAAGGTCACCGACGCTGTCAAGAATACGACCTGCCAGAAGATCGAGATCGTCAAGCCAGAGGGCAAGACTAAGCGCCGCGTTGCGCTTTATGACTTCGGAGCAAAGAGAAATATCTGCCGCGAACTCGTTAAGCGCGGCTGCGAGGTGACTATACTCCCCGCTTCCACCCCCGCTGAGGAGGTCAGAAAGCTCGCCCCCGACGGAATAATGCTCTCCAACGGTCCCGGCGACCCCGCCGAGAACGTCGACATCATCGAGGAGATCGCAAAGCTCTGCAAGCTGAGGATCCCCACCTTCGGTATCTGCCTCGGTCACCAGCTGCTGGCACTCTCTCAGGGCGCACGCACCGAAAAGCTGAAATACGGCCACCGCGGCGCCAATCAGCCCTGCACCGACACCGAAACCGGCAGAGTCTACATCACCAGCCAGAATCACGGCTACGCAGTTATCAACAGTTCGCTGCCCGAGGGCGCGAAGGCTTCCTTCGTCAACGCCAACGACGGCACCTGCGAGGGCGTCAGCTACGACTATATGCCCGCCTTCTCGGTGCAGTTCCACCCCGAAGCCTGCGGCGGCCCGCTGGACACGGGATTCCTGTTCGACAAGTTTGTTGATATGATAGATAAAAAGTGACCACCTACCCTAACACGCCAGAGGTCACAAACTAAAGGTACAGCTTTCGCATATGCCGCGGCTGCAAATATGCCCCGCAGGGACGTTTTGCCAGCGAAGGCACGGAGCGACTGCGCGTCTAAAAAAAGAAGGAGTGCATAATCATGCCTTTGAATAAAGATATCAAGCGAGTGCTGGTCATCGGTTCGGGTCCTATCGTTATCGGTCAGGCTGCCGAGTTCGACTACGCGGGAACTCAGGCCTGCCGCGCACTTAAGGAAGAGGGTCTCGAGGTTATCCTCGTAAACTCCAACCCCGCTACCATCATGACCGACAACCACATGGCTGACAAAATATACATCGAGCCGCTGACCCTCACCACCATCAAGCGAATCATAATGAAGGAAAAGCCCGACTCTCTGCTGTCCACACTGGGCGGTCAGACGGGTCTGACCCTCTCTATGCAGCTTGCAAAGGAAGGCTTCCTGCAGGAGCACGGCGTCAAGCTGCTGGGCGCTGACCCTGAGACCATCGACAAGGCTGAGGACAGACAGCTGTTCAAGGATACCATGGAGTCTATCGGTCAGCCCTGCATACCCTCGCTGGTGGTCAACACCGTCGAGGATGCCGTTGACTTCGCAAACCGCGAGGACGTCGGCTACCCGCTTATCGTCCGCCCCGCATTTACTCTGGGCGGCACCGGCGGCGGTATCGTAAACAACGAGGAAGAGCTCCGCGAGATAGCCTCTAACGGTCTGTATCTCTCGCCCATCACTCAGGTGCTTATCGAAAAGTGCATCGCGGGCTGGAAGGAGATAGAGTTCGAGGTAATGCGCGACTCCAAGGGCAACGTCATCACCGTCTGCTCCATGGAGAACTTCGACCCTGTCGGCGTACACACCGGCGACTCCATCGTTATCGCACCCTGCGTGACCCTCGCCGACAAGGAATACCAGATGCTCCGCTCGGCGGCGCTGAAGATAATCGACGCTCTGAAGGTAGAGGGCGGCTGCAACTGCCAGTTCGCACTCAATCCCGAGAGCTTTGAGTACGCTGTAATTGAAGTAAACCCCAGAGTTTCCCGCTCGTCGGCGCTGGCTTCAAAGGCTACCGGCTACCCGATAGCCAAGGTCGCCGCAAAGATAGCGGTAGGCTACACCCTCGACGAGATAAAGAACGCCGTAACAGGCAAGACCTACGCCTGCTTCGAGCCGGCTCTCGACTACGTTGTAGTCAAGATGCCGAAGTTCCCCTTCGATAAGTTCGTATACGCAAAGCGCGACCTTGGCACCCAGATGAAGGCTACCGGCGAAGTAATGGCCATAGGCACCACCTTCGAGCAGGCTATCATGAAGGCCGTCCGCGGCGCCGAGATAGGCCACAGCTCGCTGCGCTCTCCCGCTCTTATGGAGCTTTCCGATGACGAAGTGCGCGCAAAGATACACAACTGCAACGACGAGCGTCTCTTCGTGGTATACGAAGCGCTCCGCCGCGGCGTGACTGTCGACGAGATACACGCCATCACTCTGATAGACGAGTGGTTCCTCGCAAAGCTGAAAAACCTTATCAGCATCGAGAAGCAGCTTGAAGAAAACGGTCTGGCGGCATACGAAACTGCCAAGAAGATGGGCTTCCCCGACAAGGTCATCGAACAGCTCTCGGGCAAGAAGATAGACAAGCCGATGCACGCAGTTTACAAGATGGTCGACACCTGCGCCGCCGAGTTCTCCGCTGCAACGCCCTACTTCTACTCCACCTACGACAGCGAGGACGAAGCCTCTGAGTTTATCGGAAGCAAGCGTTCTAACAACAAGACCGTCATAGTTTTCGGCTCCGGTCCTATCCGCATCGGTCAGGGCATCGAGTTCGACTACGCTTCGGTCCACTGCGTATGGGCGCTTAAGGAAAAAGGCTTTGACGTTGTCATCGTCAACAATAACCCCGAGACGGTATCCACCGACTTCGATACCGCAGACAGACTTTACTTCGAGCCGCTGACCGACGAGGACGTAATGAACATTATCCGCGTCGAGAAGCCCTACGGCGTTGTAGTGGCATTCGGCGGTCAGACTGCTATAAAGCTCACCAAGCACCTCGCCGCAAACGGCGTCAACATCATGGGCACTCCCCCCGATTCCATCGACGCCGCCGAGGACAGAGAGCGCTTCGACGAGCTGCTTGAACTCCACAAGATAAAGCGCCCGCAGGGCTTCACCGTAATGACCTGCGACGAGGCTCTCGAGGTCGCCAACAAGATAGGCTACCCCGTACTGATGCGTCCTTCTTACGTGCTGGGCGGTCAGAACATGATAATCGCATTCTCCGACGAGGACATCAAGGAATACATGGCGATAATCCTCGCTCAGGAAATAGAGAACCCGATACTGATAGACAAGTACCTTATGGGTACCGAGCTGGAGATAGACGCCATCTGCGACGGCGAGGATATCCTTATCCCCGGCATCATGGAGCACATCGAGCGTACCGGCGTACACTCCGGCGACTCGATAGCCGTATACCCCGCATGGAACGTATCCGACAAGCTGATAGAGCGCATCATCGACTGCTCCAAGAAGCTGGCGGTGTCGCTGAAGACTATGGGTCTCGTCAATATCCAGTACCTCATCAACAACGACGAGCTGTATGTCATCGAGGTAAACCCGCGTTCTTCCAGAACAATCCCTTACATCTCAAAGGTAACAGGCGTACCGATGGTAGACCTCGCTACCAGATGTATGCTGGGCGAGAAGCTCAAGGACATGGGCTACGGCACGGGACTTTACAAGAACTCGCCCTACGTTGCGGTCAAGGTGCCGGTATTCTCCTTCGAGAAGCTTATCGACGTTGACAACCACTTAGGACCCGAGATGAAGTCCACAGGCGAAGTGCTCGCGGTAGCTTCCTCCCTCGAAGAGGCTCTGCACAAGGGTCTTATCGCGGCGGGCTACAAGCTCAACGTCGAGGGCGGCGTGCTTATCACCGTCCGCGACCCCGACAAGCGCGAGATTCCTCAGACCGCAAAGGCGTTCTACGACCTCGGCTTCAAACTATACGGCACCGAGGGCACCGCTAAGGTCATAAACGAGCACGGCATCCCCTGCGAGCCTGTTGCAAAGATAGGCGAGGCGGACGAGAACACCCTCACCCTTATCGAGAGCGGCAAGATATCCTACGTTATCTCCACGTCCTCCAAGGGCAGAAGCCCCCAGCGCGACAGCGTAAAGATACGCCGCAAGACCGTCGAGCGCAACATCCCCTGCCTGACTTCGATAGACACAGCCAATGCAGTAGCAGCGTCTATCCGCTCCAAGTACAGTGAAGCCAACACCGAGATAGTTGACATAAACCACATGAGGACCGAGAAGCAGAAGCTGCAGTTCACCAAGATGCACGGCTGCGGCAACGACTACGTTTACTTCAACTGCTTCAACCAGCGCATCGACAACCCCGAGGGTCTGGCGCTGGCACTTTCCGACAGACACTTCGGCGTGGGCGGCGACGGCGTTATCCTCATTCAGCGCTCCCGCATAG
>CAMVIL010000081.1 GCA_947167535.1 uncultured Ruminococcus sp.
AACCGCAGGCTGTCGGAACTGTCCCGCCGCGATACGCTGACGGGACTGCTCAACCTGAAAGGCGTGTCGGAAAAGCTCGCCGCCGCCACCGATAACTACGCGCTGGTGATACTTCAGGTAAAATGGATACAGACCCAGAGCGGCCGCTTCGAGATCGAGCCCGAGATCTTTATCGCCAACGCGATACACATGAACTGCTCGGTGCAGGACATCTGTTTCAGATACAACGAGACCGTCTTCGGCGTTTTTCTCCCCGTCCCAAAAGACCTCGAACCTAATAGCTGCTGCGACGAGTGGACAGCCCGCTTCGACTCCTTCGTGGATATGGTTATCCAGCAGAAGAAAGGCTTCGAGAAGCCCGTGATCCGTTTTTACTATGACCAGTTTGAAAGCAAAACTGCCGCAAACTACGACGTCGAGCAGGTCATCAGCATGAACCTCAGCAGGCAGGAAAAAGACAGCGCCGACGTGCGCAATTACGTTCAGCAGCTCGACGAACTCAGACGCCGGATAAAGCGCTCTTCCGAGCTGGACTGGAGCATATCGGAAGTATCCGCGGACATGAGGATAAGCGAGAGCCATTTCCGCAAGATATACAAGCAGCAGTTCGGCGTCTCCTTCCACGCGGATCTTGTGGATATCCGCATGAGCAACGCCATGAAGCTCCTGAAAAAGACCGACATGAACATTAACGCGATAGCAGCAAAATGCGGCTACAAGAACGTCTATCACTTTATGGCTGCATTCAAGAAAAAAACAGGCATGACCGCTAAGAAGTACCGCGATTCGGTGCATAAATAGCGCCCTCACAAAAACAGCAGATGATATTTGTGCTATCATACGAAAATATTTGCAGCGATTGAATTTTATTTCATGATGTGATATAATTATTTTACACAAGATCGTCCGTTCACAGGGAACAATACCGAAAGGGGTGTATCAAAATGTTGGAGAAAATCAGCCAGAAAAAGATGAAAAAAGCAGAGGCTCTCGACAGCCTCAAGGAAATGCGCGAACAGCTCATAGACCTTGCCAACCGCGCAAAGGCGGACAAGCTGCCCGTGATAATCACCATCGACGGCTGGTCGGCGGCGGGCAAGGGCGTGCAGATAGCTTCGCTGATAAAGTACATGGATCCGCGCTTTTACGACGTTGAGTCGGTGCGCAAGCCGAACGTCATCGAGCTGCGCAAGCCGTGGCTGCACCGCTACTGGCAGAAGCTCCCCAAGCAGGGCAACTTCCTTATCCTCGACGGCAGCTGGTACCGCGATACGGTGAACGCCCTCAACTACGGCGAGATCGACAAGGCGGAGTACAAGCGCCGCATCAACGACATCAATACCTTTGAACGTCAGCTTGCCGACGACGGATATCTTATCGTGAAGCTGTTCCTGCACATCACCGACGGCGAACAGCTCAGACGTCTCGAAAAGCTTGCTTCCTCCGAGATAACCCGCTGGCGCGTGGACGAGCAGGATATGATAAACAACAAGAATTATGCGAATATTTTCAAGCGCTACGACAAGACCTTCACCCGCACCAACACAGCCTTCGCGCCGTGGCATATAATCCCCGCAAATGACAAGTTCACCGCGCAGTACACCATCATGAAGTACGTCACCGAAGCGGTGCGCGGCGCCTGCGAAGCCAAGGAAAAGGGCGAGCGTTTCTATGAGACACCGCAGTTCGACACCTGCGACTACAAGCCCGAAGAGTTCAAGCTGGTCAAGACCAAAAAGCTTGCAAAGATCAACATGGACAAGACCCTCACCGACGAGGAGTACGGCCGCAAGCTGGAGAAATATCAGAGCCGTCTTTTCGCTCTGCAGAATATCTGCTATCAACGAAAGATACCCGTGATAATCGCCTACGAGGGCTGGGACGCGGGCGGCAAGGGCGGCAATATCAAGCGCGTCGCCAACGCTCTCGACCCCCGCGGCTACGAGGTAAAACCCATCGCCGCACCCGAGCCCAGCGAGGCCGCAAGACACTACCTCTGGCGCTTCTGGACACGCCTCGAAAACGACGGCCACTTCACGATATTCGACCGCACATGGTATGGCAGAGTGATGGTGGAGCCCATCGAAGGCTTCACCCCGAAAGACCGCACCGAGATGGCGTATCAGGAGATAAACGAGTTTGAAGAACAGCTTACCGAGTGGGGCGCTATCGTCATCAAGTTCTGGATAAATATCGACAAGGACGAGCAGTACCGCCGCTTCAAGGAGCGCGAGAACACCCCCTCGAAACAGTGGAAGATAACCGACGAGGACTGGCGCAACCGCGAGAAGTGGGACGAGTACGAACAGGCGGTAGACCGCATGGTAGAGCTGACCTCGACGGAGTTTGCCCCGTGGACGATAATCGAGGGCAACGACAAAAAATACGCCCGCATCAAAGCGCTCAAGACCATCTGCAAGAGCATCGAGGAGCGCCTGTTCGACAAGAAGAATGAAGCGTAAATCACTAAAGGAGACACTGAAATGAAGCTATTGTTTATCCGCCACGGCGAGCCCGATTACGCCCGCGACAGCCTTACCGAAAACGGCCTCGCGCAGGCGGCGCATCTGGCTAAGCGACTGGAAAAAGAAAACATCACAGCCGCGTTCCATTCACCCATGGGACGCGCCGCCGAGACGGCTCAGATCTGCATCGACGGCACAGGAATTCCGCTGACCATGTGCGGCTGGCTGAGAGAGTTCGACGTGAAAGTCCACGACAAAAGCCTGCCCGAGGACGTCCCCGTCTGGGATATCCTGCCCTCAAACTGGACTGCCGACCCGCTGCTGTTCGACCGCAAAAAGTTTGTCGAGTCTGAGGTCTCGCAGGGGACGGAGATCGCCGAGCGCGCCGCCGCTGCCGCGAAGGGTCTGGACGAGGTGCTGGCTTCCTACGGGCTTGTCCGCGAGGGCGGGTTCTACCACAAGCTGGGCGACTGCGACGAGACGCTGGCGTTCTTCTGCCACTTCGGGATCACCTGTGTGATGATCGCGCATCTGCTGGGGGTATCTCCAGTGATAACGCTTCAGGGCATGAGCGCCGAGCCGACGGCGATCGCGACGCTGTGTACCGACGACCGTTTCGGGAAGGATGTAAATTTCCGGCTGCACGGCTACGGCGATATAAACCACCTGCCCGATCACGGGATCGGAATGGTGAATTATCAGTGACCCGCAGACTGTGGGCAATAAAACGGGTGCAGCGGCGCAACGCTGCCGATGGGGCGTTTCCCGGCGACTGCGCGTTTAAAAAAAGAATAAAACAAAAAAATCTGCATACACTAAAAATAAAAACGAGGTGTGCAGATTGAAAAAGAAAACCAAAAACATCACCGAACTGCTGATATTTATCGTGGCAACAGAGCTGGTGGGCTCGCTGTCGGAGTTTCTGGCGGGAAGCCGAAATATCAAGGAGTTCTACGCCGAACTGATAAAGCCGCCCTTCGCGCCGCCCGGCTGGCTGTTCCCCGTGGCGTGGGCGATACTCTACGCCCTGATGGCGTCTGCGGCATGGCTCGTCTGGAAGTGCCGCCACGAGGACAGAGACACCGCGCTGGGACTCTATTTCGTCCAGCTGGCGGCTAACTGCCTCTGGACGCCCGTATTCTTCAGGCTGAGATCGCTGACAGGCGCCGTGGCGGTGATACTCCTGCTGACGGTCATAGTTACCGTCATGACCCTCATCTTCCGACGGATAGACAGGCGCACCACGCCTCTGCTGGCGCCCTATCTCGTTTGGCTGGTGTACGCTTCATATCTGACCATAGGATTTAAGCTGTTAAACTGATTTTTTGTGAAGTCCCGCAAAAAGACGGGGCTTCATTTTCGTTTTACGGTGATAATCTCCAAACCTTGTTTTTGCACTTGACAAATGCGGCTTTTTGGAGTATAATATATTATGTATTTTTATGCGAAACTGCCGCTTGCGGCAAATAATAAAAGGAGAGTAATCATTATGGCAACAGTATCTTTAGAAGGAAAGGCTAAACTGGAAGCTGATCTTGAATATCTTGTAACAGTCCGCAGAAAAGAAGTGGCAGAGAAACTTAAAGAAGCACGCTCCTTCGGTGACCTTTCGGAAAACGCCGAGTACGATGAGGCTAAAAACGAACAGGCTATCCTCGAAGCACGTATCGCAGAGCTGGAGAGCATTATCGAGAACGCGGTTGTCGTTGATGACGACGCTCTCCCGGTAGATGAGATCGGCGTGGGTTCGAGCATCAAGCTACGCCATATCGAGCTTGACGAGACCGAGAATCTCCAGATCGTAGGCTCTACCGAGTCCGACCCCGATAACGGCAAGATCTCCGACGACTCGCCTATCGGCAAGGCCGCTCTTAAGAAAAAGGTGGGCGATATCTTTGAGGTAGACGCACCCGTTGGTGTGCTCAAGTTTGAGGTGCTGGAGATATCCAAGTAAGAGTAAGAGACAATATATCGGCGGGGACTGCTCCCCGCCTTTTGATGAAAGGAAAGAATATATGAGCGACGTAAATGAAAACACCGCCGTTCCCGAGGAAGCTGAGGAGCTTACTCAGGAAGAGGTAAATGAATATAAGAGAATAAGAATGGAAAAGCTCGCCGCTTTGCAGGCGGAGGGCGCAGACCCCTTTGAGATAACCAAGTTCGACGTTACTTCCAGCAACGCTGACGCTAAGGCTAAGTATGAGGCAGTAGAGGCCGAGTGCAGAGCTGAGGCAGGCGGCGACGAGGAAAAGTTCAACGAGCTTATCGAGGCAAGACGCGACGAGTGCAGAGTCAGCGTTGCGGGACGTGTTATGTCCAAGCGTATGATGGGCAAGGCCAGCTTCATGGATATGCGCGACAAGACCGACAAGGTTCAGCTGTACGTCCGCATGAACGAAGTCGGCAAGGAAAGCTTCGACCGCTATGTTAAGAAGGGCGACATCGGTGATATAGTGGGCGTTACCGGATTTGTATTCCGCACCCGCATGGGCGAGATCTCTCTCCACGCAGAGAGCGTTACTCTCCTCTCCAAGAACCTGCTGCCCCTGCCCGAGAAGTGGCACGGTCTTAAGGACACCGACACCCGTTACAGACAGCGCTACACCGACCTTATCTGCAATACCGAGGTAAAGGACACCTTCATCAAGCGTTCGAGGATAATCTCCACCATCAGAAGATATCTCGACGACCGCGGGTTCATGGAAGTCGAGACTCCCATGCTGGTATCCAACGCAGGCGGCGCGGCTGCAAGACCCTTCGAGACCCACTACAACGCCCTCGACGAGGACGTAAAGCTCCGCATTTCGCTTGAGCTGTACTTAAAGAGACTCATCGTCGGCGGTCTGGAGCGCGTATACGAGATAGGCAGAGTTTTCCGCAACGAGGGCGTTGACACCCGTCACAATCCCGAGTTCACTCTGATGGAGCTGTATCAGGCATACACCGACTACGAGGGCATGATGAGACTGACAGAGGATATGTTCCGCCATCTTGCACAGACGGTATGCGGCAGCACTGTTATCCCCTACGGCGAGCATGAGATAGACCTCGGCAAGCCCTTTGCACGCATGACAATGACCGAAGCTGTAAAGAAGTACAGCGGCGTAGATTTCGACGCTATCCCCGACACCGAGGCTGCAAAGGCCATCGCAAAGGAGAAGCACGTTGAGTTTGAGGACAGACACAAGAAGGGCGACATCCTGAACCTCTTCTTCGAGGAGTTCGTCGAGGAGCACCTTATACAGCCCACCTTCATCACCGATCATCCCATCGAGATCAGCCCGCTGACCAAGAAGAAGCCCGGCGACCCCGAGCACGTAGAGCGTTTCGAGCTGTTCATCAACACATGGGAGATGTGCAACGCCTACTCCGAGCTGAACGATCCCATCGACCAGCGCGAGCGTTTCAAGGCACAGGAGGAAGCGCTGAGCCAGGGCGACGAGGAAGCCAACCGCACCGACGAAGACTTCCTGCGCGCTCTCGAGATCGGTATGCCCCCCACAGGCGGCATCGGCTACGGCATCGACCGTCTGGTAATGCTGCTGACAAACTCCCCTGCGATCAGGGATGTATTGCTGTTCCCGACGATGAAGAGCATCGACTGAAAAACGCTGTAATAGCGTAGGGTTTGAGGTCGCTAAGGCGGTTTTTACGACCAACTTACGACCGAATTGTTGAGGACACGTTTGATAGAAAAAAGAATCCCGAAGCTGACTTTTGCGGTTAGTTTCGGGATTAATTATCTATTCCTAAAAGAATAACAGCGGCCTAGCCCGTCGAAAGAAAGGAATAAACAGCATGAAAAAACAGATCGTATGCTGCACGGCAGCAATTTTACTCGCAGCGGGAGGGCTTGGCACTCTTCCCGCCGGAACACTCGGTACGGCTA
>CAMVIL010000082.1 GCA_947167535.1 uncultured Ruminococcus sp.
TTAGCCAGCTTGTGTGCCAGAGAAACAGGCAGCGGCATGAGCTCGGGAGTCTCGTTGCAGGCGTAGCCGAACATCATACCCTGATCGCCGGCGCCGGTATCGCCCTGCTTTTCGTCTCTGCCCTCGAGGCTGTCGTCAACGCCCTGAGCGATGTCGGGGGACTGCTTGTCGATGGTGGTGAACACAGCGCAGGTGTCGCCGTTGATACCGTAAGCGTCGTTGGTGTAGCCGATCTCCTTGACGGTATCGCGCACGATTGCGGGGATATCCACCTGAGCCTTGGTAGTGATCTCGCCCATCAGCAGTACCATTCCGGTAGTGGTAACGGTCTCGCAGGCAACTCTGGACTCGGGATCCTGTTCGAGCATTGCGTCCAGCACCGCGTCGGACACCTTGTCGCAGATCTTATCGGGATGACCCTCAGTCACCGATTCGGAAGTAAAATACAGTTTTTCCATTTTTTAACACTCTCCTTCTAATATTAACAAAAATACTCATGCTCCGGAATCTCACTGCCACGCCGGCGGATTGCAAACGCCCCGCAGGGCTTACTGCCGTATACGCCAGAGTTTGCGCAGCTAACTCGTTGGAAATAAGGCACGAAGTGCCGTTTTCCCAGCCTCCGCACAGCGGAGCGACCGCGCGGACAAAAATAAAAAACACCTCGGGAAAAACCCGAAGTGTCACTAAATACTTTCCGGTTTTCCCTCATCTCTCGAAGCTTACGCTTCGCAGGAATTAGCACCTTTGCACGCCCACCGTGCAGGTTGCCGGGCTTCACAGGACCTGTCCCTCCGCCACTCTTGATAAGGCACCGCCGATAAGGGCGGCTCATATTACTCTACTATTATACACTCAAACGCGGGAGCTGTCAAGTCTTTTTTGGCCGACCCCGCCCGAATTATGTAAAAAAATTGTTAACCGATTATCTCTTCAAAGGACTTGTCCGCCAGCAGCATTTCGCCGTTGTGTTCAAATCTGCGTATCGTGTCGCTGCCGAACTTCTTCTCGACGACCTCGATACCCTGTCCCAGCGAGGCGTAGCCGCGGGAGATGCGGTGCATATCGGTGCCCATCACCTGCACGTAGTTTCCCTTTATCAGCTTGAAGCAGTTGCGGCGGCTCCTCCAGTGAACCAGCGACTCGGCGTTTATCTGTCCCAGCACATCAAGGTCGAGGATATTAGTGAGCGACTTGTAGCTCGTGAACATAAGGTATCTCTCGATGTGCGCCACCAGTACCTTGACGTCGAGCTCCTCCACCAGCTTTTCAACACCCTCAAGGTGCTTTTCGGTCAGCTTGGTGTAGGGCATCTCCAGCAGCATATAGTTTGTGCCTTCGATGGTCAGTCGGGAGAGGGCGTCCTTGCCTATCAGCACCTCGTCGTACAGCACCTCCGCACCGAGAAGTATCTTCGGGTGCTCGGGCTTCAGGTGCGGCTTGAGGCTCTCGTAAGCCTTGTTGCGGTGCTCGAGAAAGCGGTGTATGCTGCTTCGGGTGCAGTAGAAATGCGGCGTTGCGACCACAACGTCCACGCCGTCGGCTGCCATATTATCGAGCAGTGTTACCGACTCCTCGATGTCCTTTGCTCCGTCGTCTATCCCCGGAAGGATGTGGGAATGAAAATCTATCTTCATGTATCGTTCTCTTTCTATGCATAAGCATTATTTATTTTGCGGGAATTTCCGAATATTTACAGCACCCGCTATAACAAAGATATCCCGCTTTTTTTGCGGGATACCGTTCATTTCAAGCCATCAGGAGAGCCCGAGGAACTCAAAGTAGTTCTGCTTGGGCATCTTTGTAACGCTCTTTTCTCTCCAGCCGTCGTCCAGAGGAGTGAGGCGGTAAGCTACGTAAAGCACCTTCTTGCCGCTGCTGTCTTCCTTAACTGTCCAGCCGACATCGGGGACTACTCCGCGGGTGCCCTTTGCAGTGACCTTCATGCGGATGCCCTTCTGCTTGAGCGAGAAGAATTTCAGGTCGATGTCGTTTCCGTGGGGAACAACGTAGATGTTGACGCTTCCCGTGTTGGAGTCTCTTACATCGGTGAGGTAGAAGCGGTAGCGTCCGTCGGGGGAGATGGTGTTCTCCTCGTCAACCACCTGAGAGAGGTGTACGAGGTCGTCCTTATAGTAGGAGTAAACGGTGCTCTGGGGGTCGAGCTTCATATCGAGGACAGTCTCAACGGTAGAGCCGCCGAACAGCATATTGCAGACAACATAAGCCACGATACCGAGCACGTAAAGCAGCAGGTATATAGTACCCATTATGACCTTCATAGTCTCGGCAGTACCAGCTGCGAAGAACATTACCAGCGCCACGATAAACGGCGGAACTATCAGTATCCAGTTGGCATTGGCGATGTTGAACAGCAGCAGGAAGAACACGACGGGCAGCAGCAGCAGGCTGATGACCCTTGTCACGAACATCTCGCGCGAGTAGACCATGAGAAGCAGGAACACGATAGAAGCTACCGAATAGACAACAAGGAAGCTGCCCATATTCCTTCCCACGAACTGAAGATCATATAAAAAGGTCGCCCAGGTAAACATTCCGATGACCGCCGCATAGGTCGCGCAGAAGATCGAAACGCATCTTTTGACCCAGATATTGCCAAGAATCTCCTTCATATAATATACGCCTCCGCTAATTCTTTATTCTTACATTTATACGCCCCGAAAGGCTTCTGATATTTATGTACCGACGATAACTTCCTCGCCGCCAGACAGGCCGCTGAGTATCTCGGTCTTTTCGCCGTCTTCGATACCCGTTTCCACGTCCTGCTCTATCTTTGTTCCGTCAACCAGCAGATTGACATAAGTGCGTTCCTTAGAGGTCTTTATCGCCTCGGAAGGCACGATGACGGTATCAAGCTTCGAGTAGACCTCGAAGACGCAGTTTATCTGCATATCGCCCAGCTCCGTCTTTTGGGGCGGGGCTATGACATAGGTGGTGACGCTCATTCCCGCGTTGTTGCCCGAGAGAATATCCACGACCTTGCCCTCTTCTTCTACCTTGCCCTGCTGGAGCTTGACCCGCGTTCCGAAGTTGATATTCTCGGGAACGAAGTCATATACCTCGCAGATAATATATCTCTGAGAGTGATTGGTGATGGTGCCGAACTGCTGGTCTGCCCTGACAAGTGCGCCCTCGACGATGATATTCTCGGCGCCGCGCTGGTCGCTGATATCCTCACCGAATGCGGTATTCCTGCCCGCGCGGAAGACTCCGTCGCAGGGAGCAAAGACCTTATACTCGTCCTCGGAGCTCTGCAGATGCTCATACTCAAGCTCCAGAAGCTCCACCTGTGTATCGGCGTACTGTATCTCCTTAGCGGTACCGCCCTCGCTCCTCAGCGTTCTGACGGTCTTTCTCGCCCTTTCGAGATACACCAGCTTTTCGTCCAGCTTCTGCTGAAGGTCGTCGGAATTCAGGGTACACAGCACGTCGCCCTTTTTGACGTCGGCGTTGTCCGCGACCTCGATGGACTCGATTATCCCGCTCTTTTTAAAGGCAACCTTCTCGGAGTAAGGGTAATCGAACCGTCCCTCGACGAAATACTTCTGTGAAATATCGCCGATCTCGGCAGTAACTGTATTATAATCTATCTTATCCGTTTTATATATAGGAACTACGATCTCTTCGCCCGTTTCCTTTTTACCGCAGCCGCCCAGACAGCCTATCGCAAGGGCTGCAGTCAGGAGAAAAGTCAAGGATCTTTTCATACAAATACCTCTGATGTCACATACGCGCGTGGGCGCACTACGCCCCAACGCTCACTCCTTATTATATCATTTTTCGGCTTTTGGTGCAAGAGGAAAAATATATATTGTAGGCTTGCACAATCAGATGCAAAAACTTTTGTTTATTTTTGCATGATACGATGACAGGTGCGATCACACCAGCATCTGGACGATGACGCCGTTTGACCTGAGGAAGCCCTCGTCGGTCAGCGCAAAGCCCCGATCCGTCGGTCTCATGAGTCCGTGCTCTACCATTACGGGAGCCTGCTTTCCGATCCGCTCCGCGTACCGGCCGCCCCCGGGGAGACTGTTCAGCCTTTCGAGGTCAATGCCGTGCGACAGCCGAAGCGACAGCATGACGTACTCCTCTGCCCTGTCGGGCGGGTCGTCGTACTCTGTCGGCTGTAGCTCTGCCGAGATGAAAGCGCCGATGTCCTTCGGGCAGCTGTAACGTCTGCCGCCGAAGTCGGAGTGCGCCCCTGCGCCTATGCCGATATACGGGTCGAGAGTCCAGTATTTCATGTTGTGGCGGGAGCGTCTGCCGTCTCTCGCCCAGCTGGAGATCTCGTAATGCTCCCAGCCCGCAGCGGTCATGAGTTCGCAGAGCCGCAGGTACAGTCCGCACATCAGCTCGTCGTCGGCGGTCTCGCGCCTTACGGCATCGCAGTCGAAGGGAGTGCCCGCCTCGATCTGGAGCATATACGCCGACAGGTGGGATATCGGGAGCATCAGCAGGCGCTCCACCGTGCGGGTGAGCGAGGGTATGTCCTGACCCCTGACGCCGAGCATCAGGTCGCAGGAGATGTTGTCAAAGCCTGCCTTTGCCGCATCGCGGACGGCTTTCTCGGCGCGGGTGAAGTCATGAAGCCTGCCTAAGAATTCAAGCTGCCGGTCGTCCGCCGACTGGACTCCCACCGAAAGTCGGTTGACTCCCGCCTCGCGAAGCTCCGAAAGCTTAGCTTCGGTGAGCGTCACGGGATTGGCTTCGAGGGTGATCTCGGGATCACACAGCTGTACAGAATTTTGTACAGTTGCGATTATACGTCCTGTCTGCTCCCCTGTCAGTATAGATGGAGTGCCGCCGCCGAAATAGAGCGTATCGGCGGCTATCCCCTGCCCCGCGAAGCTTTCGATGTTGCGGCAGACCGCGCGAGTGTACTGCTCGGCGGTGTCGGCGCGGTAGGGCACCGAGTAGAAGTCGCAGTAGGGGCACTTGCGGGCGCAGAAGGGGACGTGCACATATATGCCCGTCACAGCGGTTTATCGGCGTCGTCGAAGGCGCTGTCGATGGCAGACGCCGCCTGTTCGCCGTTCTGTTTCATTTTTCCCAGAGCCTTGTTGATCCCCAGCCGCGCGAAGTACACGACATACGCCGCAAACAGCAGGCAGAAGGCCGCCGCCCAGTATTTCACCCAGTCCAGGATCGCGAGGTCGAAGTAGTCGGAGTGGCGCTCGATCCAGCCGCGGACGGCGGGGTGGATTATGACATACCCCACAAGGCTCAGCACCACAGACGAGAAAACGTAAGACGTGATCCCCAGCATGGCGCTCTTGAATGGCAGCGCGGAGAACTTCACTCCCGCCGCCAGCGTCCAGCCGATCACCACGGCGTAGGCAAAGCCGCGGGAAAGGTTGGCGTAGATCTCCCCGCAGAAGGGCAGCAGCAGCGCCGCTCCCAGCGTGAAGATCATGAAGTATTTCATTGATTTTTCGTTATCTGTCAAAACAAAATCCCCTTAAAGCACACCTGCTGATCCATATTGTCAAAATCAAAACTGTGGAATGCACCGCCTGCGCAGAATCTCCGCTCGGGACATTCGCGGCATTTTTTGTCGCTGTCGGCAAGGTCGCAGCGGTATGGCCTAAAGCCGTTTTTCCAGAGCTCGGTGAAGTCGTCCTGCAGGATATTGCCCTCGATAAGCTCGGGGCGCGGCTCGATGTCGAGGCAGGCGCCGATGTCGCCGTTGGAGCGTATACCCGCCGTATAACGTCCCGCATTGCAGAGGAAATACCAGTCCCGCACCTCCCGCTCATAGTCGGCACCGAGATAGTGCTCGCAGCCGTAAAGCAGAGGCATACCCGCCTTGCGCTTGTTATTGATAAAGTCGAACATACGGCGGTAGTCGTCGGCATCGAGGAGCAGCTCGGGGTGCTGCTTTGCCCTGCCGATGGGGTCGATGTTGATTACCCGCCACGAGTCGATGTCCACGTCCAGCAGCAGTTGATAAAGCTCCTCAAGCTCGCCGATGTTGCCCTTATGGACGACGGTGGTTATCTGAATCTCCCCGAAGGTGCGGCAGTCGATGAGGTTCTGTATTCCACGCATTGCCTTATCCCAGCCGCCGGGTGTGCGTCTGAATGAATCATGGGACTCGCGGAGCCCGTCAAGGCTTACGGAAATCGTCCTCATGCCCGTCTGCTCCAGAAGCTCGGCGGCGCGTTCGTCTATCAGCGTGGCGTTCGAGGTCATGCCCCAGCGAAAGCCTAACTCTTTGGCTTTATGCATAATATCGAAAAATTCTTTTCTGAGGAGCGGCTCACCGCCGGTAATGCAAAGCATTTTCTTGTCTGTTCCCATATCATTTCTGACCTGTG
>CAMVIL010000083.1 GCA_947167535.1 uncultured Ruminococcus sp.
CTTGCCGTGTCGGGTGAAGAACCAGTCGTCGGGCTTTTCCTTAGCCAGCGGGCAGTTGATACCCATGACCTCGATCTCCAGCCAAACGCCGGGGATCATCTTTCGTGCGCGGATAAGGTCGGTGACCTCTTTAAGACCGCCGGGGAATCGGCGCTCGCTCTCACGCCACTCGCCGACTTCGTCCCACCACTGACCGTCGGCATACCAGCCCGCGTCGATGCAGAAGTAGTCACAGCCGGTTTTCGATGCGGCGTCGATGAGGGGGATCTCCTTCTCGGTGGTCGGGTCGCCCCAGAGGCAGTTCATGTAGTCGTTGAAGATGACCGCCAGCACCTTGTTGTCGCGGTTGCGGCGGCGGATAATGCGGCGGTACTTTGTCATCTCGCCCACCGCGTCGTCGAAGCTTATGTCGGAAATGGTCAGAGCGCAGGGCACCGAGACGAAGCTCTCGCCTGCTGCCAGCTCCTTTGTAAAGTGGGACTCTATCTCGCTGGGTCCCGAAAGCTGCAGGTAGAGATGACCCTCGCGGTCGGAGATCTCCCAGTGCCACGAGCCGTTGTGCTCGATCTGCCATAGCATATGCGTGCCGGTCTCGGTGTTGCCGAGGTAGCCCATGGGCAGGTACTCCTTTGTCGACCAGTTGCCGACGTTGGTGCAGGCGAACACCTTAGAAGAGTGCTGCCACTCGCTCGCCATCGCCTGTTCGAGACCCAGTTCGGGCAGCGTGTAGGTCTTCCACTGCAGCTCGCGGTACCAGGAATTGTGGCATACGCCCACCTGCATTTTCTTGTCCTGCGGGAGCAGACCTTCCTTTTCGATTCCCGTCAGGCAGAAGCTGGACAGGTACTCGAGAGTCTGAGTCTCCTTGCCGTTGTTGGTCACCACCGTCCAGCAGCGGACGGCGGAGATGCCCTTGAAGAACTGGAAGTGGGAGACCACCCTCACACCGGTAGCTTCGTCCTTCTGGGCGACTTCTATCTTGCGTCCCAGCTGGTTGCAGACGTCGGTGTAGCCCGCGTATTTCAGCGTGCAGCCGGGGGATGTGATTATGTACTTGTTGCCGTGGCGCTCAAAGGGTCGGTCGATGCCCGACATCTGCACCTCGACGAGGTTGAAGCCGAAGCTGCCCGAGCGCTTGCTGATGGTGGACTCGTCAAAGGGCAGCGGTGAGAAATGCAGCAGACGCACATTCTTTTCGTCGTCTATCTCGATGACCATGTTTATACGGTTTTCGCTGATATCATATCTTCTCATGGCTTAATTCCCTGCCTTTCTCATCTGCAAAAGTCTGTCGAATATCTTAGCCGCCGTGTCGAGCTTTGTCAGCTTCGGGAGCTCCTCGCTGCCGTCGGCGGTTATCATCGTTACAACATTTGTATCGGTGCCGAAGCCTGCTCCCTCGGTGCGAAGCGAGTTGGCACATATCATGTCACAGTTCTTACTGTACAGTTTTTTGGACGAATTCTCAATAACGTTCTCCGTCTCCATCGAGAATCCGCAGAGCAGCTGACCTGAGGGCTTGTTCTCGCCCAGCGTTTTGAGGATATCTCTGGTGCGGGTCAGCGGTATCGACATATCGCCGTCCGACTTCTTCACCTTGTTCTCTGCGACCTGTGCGGGTGTGTAGTCCGCCACTGCCGCCGCCTTGACGATGATATCCTGCTGCGGAGCCGCCTTGGTGACCGCCTCGAACATATCGGCAGCGCTCTCGACGCGCACCACGTTCACGAAGGGCGGCATGGGTTCGGTGCAGCTTGCCGCCACGAGGGTGACCTCGGCGCCGCGCATGGAAGCTTCCTTGGCAAGTGCAATACCCATCTTTCCCGTCGAGTGGTTGGTGATGAACCTCACGGGGTCGATGGCCTCGCGGGTAGCGCCGGCAGTGATAAGCACCTTGAGTCCCGCCATATCGTGGGGACGTGCGACCTCGTGGAACAGGCACTCCAGCAGGTAGGAGACCTCGGGCAGCTTGCCGTCGCCGATATCGCGGTTGGCGAGCATACCGTTGACAGGCTCGATTATGCCGTAGCCGAAGCGCTTGAGCTTTGCGATATTATCCTGAACGATGGGGTCGTGCAGCATATTGTGGTTCATAGCGGGAGCCACAAGCCTCGTGCAGGGGCACGCCATGACGGTAGTCGTCAGCATATCGTCGGCGATGCCGTTAGCCAGCTTGCCGATGACGTTGGCACTGGCAGGAGCCACCAGCACGATATCCGCCGCCTTAGCGAGCGCAACGTGCTCGACGCTGTACTGGAAGCTGCGGTCGAAGGTGTCGATAAGACAGGTGTGCTGCGTCAGCGTCTCAAAGGTTATCGGGTTGATGAACTTCGTGGAGTTTTCGGTCATCAGCACGTGCACATCAGCGTGGAGCTTTGTCAGCTCGCGGGCGCAGTCCGCCATCTTGTAAGCCGCGATACTGCCTGTGATACCGAGTATTATAGTCTTTCCTGTAAGCATTTAATGCTACCTCCCCATGACAATTTATTCTCATATTAATAATACCACAAAACAGCGGATAATTTGTTAATTTTCGGTGAACAACAAAAAGCGGCGCTCCGCTGTGGGAACGCCGCCGTATGCAGGGATATTATCAGTCTCAGCCCTTGATCTCGAGCCTTCTCGGCTTGGGTTTTTCGGGCGGCTTTTTGGGGAGGGTAACATACAGTATTCCGTTTTTATACTCCGCGTCGATGCCTTCGACGTCAATGCCGTCAAGTGCAAAGCTTCTGCGGTAGGAGCCGAAGCTTCTTTCGCGGCGGATATATCTGGGCTTAGGCTTAGCATCAGCAGTCTGAGCCTGTTCCTTGCCCTCAGCAGTCTCTTCGTCCTCGGTATTCTCCTCGGCGTGTTCTGCGGTAAGGGTCAGGCTGCCGTCCTCGATATCCAGCTTCAGATCCTCCTTATCGAATCCCGGAAGCTCCGCCTCAAGGGTAAAGCTGTCGCCGTTATCGCGGATATCGGTCTTGAAGCTGCCGAACGCTGCAGGTACTCTGCTTCCAAGGAAGCTGTTCTCCAGATCATGGAACGCATCAAACAGCTCCATACTTCTTCTCTCAAATGGTGTAAGTGTATACATAATCATTCTCCTTTTCTTTTGACGCGCAGTCGCCGGGAAACGCCCCTACGGGGCTTATTCCGTGCTTTGCCCTCGCTCGTGTGATATCTTCGCTTTTTTGAGCCGCGGCACAAGTTGGTGGTATTCCTTCGTTTTGCGACCTCTGGCGTGTACTGTCAAATCTTTCTTACTATAGTATGCTTCCTATTCGTTCACGTATTCACTTTCCATTGGACTCATTCCTTTCTTTGTCTGTAACTATATCATAGACCTGATTTATGATGGTTTGATGATAAAATTGTGATTATCAGTTAAAATTTAGCACTCTATCTGTTAGAGTGCTAACACTCACACAGAGAGAGTGCTAACCGGTTCTATAAAGGTAACATCAGGACGTTTCCCATCGACTGAGCATAAAAAAGGGGTGTTGCAACCGCAGCACCCCTGTCATCTTATAAAGTCTTTATCTTCCCTGAAACATACTGCATGATACGCAGCGAATCCTTTACGTCGACCTTTCCGTCGCCAGTCACATCGGCCCGCTTCTTCTGCGCCGAAGTCAGCTTCGTCTTTCCCGATGTGAAATTCATCACCAGAAGCGAATCCTTGACGTCTATCTTGCCGTCGCCGTTGACATCGCCCTTCTTCAGCGACGAGCTGCCGCCCTTGCGGGTGATGTGCAGCGTGTAGCTCCTCACGACGCCGCTGGATGCCTTTACCTTTACAACAAAGGTGTTCTCACCGTACTCCAGCGTTTTCTTGCCTGCTCCGCTGACCGAAGCCGCTCTGCTGTAGGGTATGCAGTTGAAGGTAACGTAGCTGACGCCGCTGTCCACCGTGAAGCTGTACTCCTGAGTGTAGCGGTAGAAGTTCGCCAGCAGGTCAACGCCGTCTGAGGTTATGGCGTCGAAGCGGGTGAGCAGGTTGTTGTTGTCGCCGGTGCTTGACGGCTTCACGCAGGCCGCCGACGGCATATTGCTGTAAACGGGTATCTTGAACTCGATGGCTGAAGCCAGCACTTCCGAGGTATAGGCGTTCTTCATCTCTATCGCCTCGTTAGCCTGACCGAACACGCAGGTCATGTACTGGTGGTAGTACAGCCCGTTGCCGCCGTCGATGACGTCGAACTTCTGGAGATAGAGGGTGTCCTGCTGACGGTTGATGAAGCCGTTGCCGAGGAATATCGAGCCGCCGATTATGGATTTGTACTGATTTGTCCAGGGCAGCCAGTAGGTTGGGTCGTAGGTGGAGGCGTACTTGCAGGCCATCTCGCCTGCTGTCATCGTCGAGGTGTAGTATGCGTTGATGTCGAAGAAGTTGAAGTAGCCCTCGTACCCGGGAACGGTGCCCAGCGACTGGGGAGCGCCGTATACGCCCTGCTCGTTGCGGCAGCGAGAAGCGAGGTGGTAGGGCGACACGCCCGACTCCTTGGCAGCGTCCATGAAGGTCTGGGCGTAGTTGTAGGTGACGCCGGTATCTGGAGCGGTGAAGTCGCCGCTCATGAAGGTCCCTTTGAGGATAGCCTTCACGCCGCTTTTCTTGTGTACGCTTTTATTGTATGACTGATTCTCGAACATGAATATGTAGTCGTCGTTTATGAAGTTGCGGGGGTCGAGGTAGTATGCGATTATCCCCTCGGAGGCAGCGACCCATGTGCCGTCCAGCCCGTACCATGTCCCGCTGGGAGCGTCAAACGCGCCCTTTTCGCAGCTCTTCCAGGAATCGGGAGCGCCGTCGTGGACGAGGTTCCTGCCAACCACGCATTCCTCGGCGAGAACAGTGTTCCAGTCGAGACCCGTCTTCTGAGCGGTGAAGACCCAGTTGGGGTGGTTTGCGTGCATGGTGCGCAGGTAGGGTTTGTAGCTTTCGGGGAAGCCCTGAGACTTCATGTAGTTTTCAAACGTCGTATCGGAAGCGGTCAGCACGTCGAGTGCAGCATCGTCCGCGGCTGCCGTCAGGCTTTGCGCGCCCGCAGCTCCCAGCATGACAAGTGACATCAGTGCTGCTGCCGCGCGTCTGAAAAAAACGTTCAATTCAGGTCATCTCCTCACAATGATTTCTAGTCCCGCAGAGCAGATATTAGCTCCGCCGAAAGGGCACAATACGACCCTTTTCGCGCTGTTATAAACTTATTATACAATGACAAAAAGGCTTTTGTCAAGTCCTGTTCTGTTAACAGAAAGTTTACATTCGTCGTTTTTTTGGACTCTTTTGAATGATTACATTTTGGTAACATCAAATCTTGTGAGGGTACTGTGAATCTGCCACAATATGTAGTCTGGAGAATTCAACATAGCAGAATCACTAAATTTCCCCGCAAAAATTCTACTATTAAATATATTGACGAAATATGGTTTTGGTGTTATAATTCTGATACCGAATGTAATAATTGCGTAACCTGACGCGGATATCCGGCACGTCAGAAAAAAGAAAAGATAATGTGTACATATCGTGAACAGGGACTGGAAACGCTGATGCCTTCGGACTTGTGTGATCTGAAAAAGACAATATTTTAATTTTGGAAATCGAGGGATATTTATGAACAGAAGTTTCCACAAACGCGCAATTACCGCTGCGACTGCCGTGATGACACTGACAACAGTCGTCACTTCGGTCGATGCGGCGGCTAAAAATGACATCACCATCAATGCCGACAGGACTGTCGTTTCGGCGGGCGAGAGCTTTGATCTGGTGGTAGGACTTGATCCCGACAAGGTCGGAATATCCGGCTTTACCATCGACCTCCACTACGACACCGACGCGGTATCGCTGAGCATTCCCGACGAATCGGAGTACTCCCCCGACAGCAAGTTCGCGCTTGTGACAAACTTTGAGTACGCGGACGGCATCGTGCGTATCGTCGGCGCTAATATGACTGGCGGCAACGTGAAGGTACAGACGGTCATCGCCGATCTCGACTTCACGGTAAAGGACGGCTACGACGGCGACATCGGCTTCTGGACTGAGGTGCAGGATCTTGTCAGCACCGACGGCGAGGAGTTTGTAAACGCAGAGTTCACCGCTTTCGGCGAGTATACGCAGTACAAGATCAAGGCTGAGGCTCCCGTTACGACTACCGTTCCCGAGACCACGCCTACCACCACAGAACCCGAGACCACTGCGGAGCCCGAGACGACTCCCACCGAGACCGCGCCCGAGACCGCCCTTGCCGCCGAAACTACCGCGCCCGAGACGGACCCCGAGCCCGAAACCACCCATGCAGAGGAGGAGGCCAACGACGAGGACCCGGCGGCCGACGAACACG
>CAMVIL010000084.1 GCA_947167535.1 uncultured Ruminococcus sp.
GAAATGGGTGAAGAGCATCTCGCCCTGCTCGCGGTAGACGTTCCTGCCGCTCTGGTTGTCGCGGACGGTCAGCCCGCAGTTTTTCAGCGACAGCCCCATCGCCTTCGCGCAGTCGGAGCCGTACATCTCGACCCCCACCAGCGAGCCGATACATTCGGTGACGCTGTGTCCCGCCTGCCGAGCCAGCTTGTAGCCGCTCCCGTCGGAGCCTGTCTTGGGGTAGGAAAGTCCCCCCGTAGCCGCCACGACTCTGTCGGCGAGGTATTCTTCGGTCTTTCCCCGCGCACCGACACAGCGGCCGTCCTCGATGATAAGCGAGCGGATATCGTCGCGGACAAACCTCACGCCAGCCTGTTTCGCGGCGTTCACGAGTGCGCCCGAGATGTCTTTAGCACTGTCGCTGACGGGGAAGACGCGGTTTCCGCGTTCGGTCTTGAGCTCCACACCAAGGCTTTCAAAGAAGGCCATGGTATCCTCGGGTGAGAATCGGCTGAGGGCGGAATATAAAAACTTGGAGTTGCGGGGGATATTGTTCAGCACGGTCTGGACGTCGCAGTTGTTGGTGACGTTGCAGCGGCCCTTGCCTGTTATGTTGAGCTTCTGGGCGGGGTGGCGTTCGTGTTCGGCGACCACGACCTCGTGACCGAGCCATGCCGCCTGCACCGCGCACATAAGTCCCGCGGCGCCCGCGCCGATGATGAGAATTTCAGTCTGCATATTAAACTCCGAAATGTTTGATGATCGCTCACTGCGGGGCAATAAAGGGCGTTAACCCTTGTTCCCCTCGTAAACGTCGTTCTCCTGCCAGATCTCCTCCAGCTTTTCAAAGCTCTGCCGCACCTTCTCAGCCGAGCTTATGGACAGCGCGGCGATCAGCGCGTTGATGAGACTCAGCGGCGCTACGAGAGAATCCGCGAAGGAGTTCATGTCGCTTCGGGCTATCAGCAGATCGTCTGCGTACTCCGCCAGCGGCGCTTTGTGGGAGTCGGTTATCGCGATGACGTGGCTGCCCCGCGACTTTGCGAATTTCAGTATCTTCACCGTCTGTTTCGAGTAGCGGGGGAAGGATATTCCGATCATAACATCCCGCTCGTCTATTCTCATGACCTGCTCGAAAAGCTCGCTGGTGGTGGTGCAGCGCACCTGCTTGACCTGCGGGAACATACGCGAGAAGTAGTAGTTCATGAAGGACGCCAGCGGCTCAGCCGAACGCGCGCCCAGTATGTATATCGTGTTGCAGCTCTCGATCGCCTTGACCGCCGAGAGGAACGCTTCCTCCGAGCAGGCCTCGAGGGTCAGTCTTATCTTCTCGATGTCGCGGGTCAGCACCTGCTTGAGCACGTCCTCGCCCGAGAGACTGTCGTTGGTCACCTCGATGCGCTGTACTGCGGTGAGCTTGTTGCGCATAAGCTCCTGAAGCGACCGCTGGAGCTCGGGATAGCCCTCAAAGCCCAGCATCGAAGCGAACCTTACCACCGTGGATTCGCTGACGCCCACCGTGCGGCCAAGCTTCTGTGCCGTCATGAACGCCGCCTTGTCGTAATGCTCCAGCATAAAGCGTGCAATGGCTTTGTGTCCCTTTGACAGCGAGTCCATCTGCTCGTTTATAAGTGTGAACAGATCCTTTTCCATATTTTTCGCCTCCGAAAAAATTCAGGATATATGATTTATAATATTGCGGAAACAGCGGCCGAAGCCTCCGCGCCCGCGAGTTTTTTGATTTTGTTTCTGACGCTGTCATTTCCGCTGAGTATGAACACCGTCACCGCCAGAGCGAGTACGATCAGCGCTCTTATCATCTGACGCACAAAGTCCCTGTTGGGCTTGCGCCTTTTCTTTTCATGAGCCAACCCGACTCACCTCTTTTTCTTTTTTTTGCCGCCTGCGGGCTTGCCGCCTCGGGCGGGTCTGCCGCCGCGGGAAGGTGTCTGCCTGCCGCGTGGAGCGTTTTCTCTGCTGCGCTTTTCACGCATATATTCCGCGTCGGGCGGGACGAGCTTGCCCTCGCCGTGCCCGATGAGATCCTCTCTGCCCGCCGCGATGAGCGCCTCTATCACGCGGCGGCGGTTCTCCGGCTTGAAGTACTGCAACAGCACTCTCTGCATAGCCTTGCGCTTGGGGTCTTTCTCGATGTAGACCGGCTGCATGGTGTAGGGGTCGAGCCCCGTGTAGAACATACAGGTGGAGAGTGTGCCGGGGGTGGGGTAGAAGTCCTGCACCTGATCCGGATGGATGCTGTTCTCCTTTAAGAACAGCGCCAGCTCCACGGCTTCCCTGAGCCCGCTTCCGGGGTGGGAGGACATGAGGTAGGGCACGAGGTACTGCTTCTTTCCCGTCCTGCCGTTTATCTCGTAGAATTTCTTCTGGAACCGCTTGTAAGCCTCGATGTGAGGCTTGCCCATCTTGTCCAGCACGATAGCCGAGCAGTGCTCGGGGGCGACTCTCAGCTGTCCGCTGATGTGGTGTTCCACCAGCTCGTTCATGAACTCCTCGTCCTCGATGAGGTAGTCGTAGCGTATTCCCGAGCGGATAAAGACCTTCTTGACGCCGTCGATGTCTCTCAGCTGTCTGAGCAGGTGCAGGTATTCGCTGTGGTCGACCTGCAGGTTGGGGCAGGGTTTGGGGGCTAAACATTTTCTGCCCTTACAGAGTCCCGCCGTCAGCTGTTTCTGGCAGCTGGGCAGTCTGAAATTGGCGGTAGGTCCGCCGACGTCGTGTATGTAGCCCTTGAAGTCGGGGAGCTTTGTCAGCTCTTTTGCTTCCTCTATGATAGACTCCTCGCTCCTGACGGTGACCTTGCGTCCCTGATGGAGCGCGATGGAGCAGAAGTTGCAGAATCCGAAGCACCCGCGGTTGTGGGTGATGGAGAACCTGACCTCTTCGATGGACGGCACGCCGCCCACCTTTTCGTAGCAGGGGTGATAGGTGCGCTCGTAGGGGAGCGAGTAGACCTCGTCCAGCTCCTCAGTGGTGAGGGAGATGGCGGGCGGGTTCTGCACCAGCATTTTGTCGCCGTGACGCTGGATTATCGTCTTTCCGTAGACCTCGTCCTGCCAGTCGTACTGAATGCGGCAGGCTTTGGCGTACATCTCGCGGCTCTCGCTGACCTCTTTGAATGACGGACACTGCACGGCGCCGTAGGGTGTCTCCTTGGGGTCGCAGAGGTAGCAGGTACCGCGAACGTCGCGAATCGAGCGGACGTCCTCACCCGCGGCGAGTCTGTCGGCGAGCTCGACTATCGAGTGCTCGCCCATGCCGAACATAAGGATATCTGCCCCGCTGTCCACCATGACGGAGGGCATGACGGTATTTTTCCAGTAGTCGTAGTGTGCAAAGCGTCTGAGGGAGACCTCAAGTCCGCCTGTGAGTATAGGTATCTCGGGAGCGGCGGCGCGGCACATCTTACAGTAGACGGTAGCCGCCCTGTCGGGGCGCTGACCGCCCTTGCCGCCCGCAGAGTAAGCGTCGTCCGAGCGTTTTTTCTTAGCGACGGTATAATGCGCCACCATAGAGTCGATATTCCCCGCCGACACCAGCCAGCTGAGTCGCGGCTTGCCGAGTCTCATGACGGACTTCGGGTCGCGCCAGTCGGGCTGAGCGATTATGCCCACCGTATAGCCGTGGTCGTGGAGAACGTGGGAGATTATCGCCGCCCCGAAGCTTGGGTGATCTACATAAGCGTCGCCGATTATGTAGACGAAGTCGAGCTGGTCGATACCGCGCTCTTTCATATCCTGTTTTGATATCGGCATGAACACTTTTGATCACTTCCTTCTGTGGGGGAATTGCGCCCTTATTCTTTACCCTGCCGCTCGTACCATTCTTCTTTGGTCAGCAGGATCTTTCTCGGCTTCGCACCTTCCTGCGGGCCGATTATTCCCATTGCTTCTATATCGTCCATGATCCTCGCGGCACGCGGGAATCCGAGCTTTAGCTTGCGCTGTAAAAACGCCGTGCTCGCATTGCCCGTCTCCACGATTATCGTGATCGCCTGATTTACCAGATCGTCGTCGGGATTGATGGAGATGTCCGCGCCGTCGTCGTCCTTCGGCTTCGGCATATTCTGCTCCACCTCGTGTACGACCTCCTGATCGTAGCTCGAACCGTGCTCCGTCTTCAGGAAGTTCACTATCTCGCGTATCTCCGCAGTCGACGCAAAGCCCGACTGTATTCTCATCGGTTTCGGGAAGCCCACCGGCTTGTACAGCATATCGCCCTTGCCCAGCAGCTTCTCCGCACCTACCTCGTCGAGGATAACTCGCGAGTCGGTGTTGTTTGAAACCATCAGCGCAGTACGGGACGGGATGTTCGCCTTGATAAGACCTGTCAGTACGTCAACTCGCGGCGACTGGGTCGCGATGAGCATATGCATACCCGCCGCACGGGCCAGCTGAGCCAGTCTCATGACGCTCTCCTCGACTTCGTTCTTCGCCGCCAGCATAAGGTCGGCGAACTCGTCGACGACTATCACTATCTGCGGCAGGGGAGTGCGTTCGCAGTCGGGGTCGTTTGCTATCATCTCGGCGACCATCTCGTTGTAGTCCTCGAGGTTCTTGGTGCCGTTTGCCTCGAACAGCTTGTAGCGGCGCATCATCTCGTTGACTGCCCAGCCGAGGGCGCCCGCCGCCTTGAGGGGTTCGGTGACAACGGGTATCAGCAGGTGAGGTATGCCGTTGTACATGGGGAACTCGACCTTCTTCGGGTCGATGAGAATAAGCTTCACCTCGTCGGGGGAAGCGTGGAAGAGTATGTTCAGGATTATGGAGTTGGTGAACACCGACTTACCTGAGCCGGTAGTACCCGCGATGAGCATATGCGGCATCGAGGAGATGTTTCCGATGACGATGTTGCCCTCGATGTCCTTGCCGACGGCGAAGGAGAGCTTGCCCTTTGCGCGGCGGTAATCGTCGCTGTCGATAAGCTCGCGCATGGAGACGCTGTCGCGGTGAATGTTCGGTATCTCGATACCGATGGCAGGCTTGCCGGGGATAGGCGCTTCGATTCGCACGCTGTCGGCGGCGAGGTTCAGCGCGATGTCGTCCGCGAGGCTGGTGACCTGCTTTACCTTAACGCCTGCCGCAGGCTGCAGCTCGTATCTCGTAACGGCAGGGCCGCGGTGAATGCCGATAATGCGGGTCTTGACCCCGAAGGTCTCGAGGGTCTCAACCAGCTTTGTGGACTTGTCCTGAATCTCCCGCTGTATCTCCTCTTCGGAGCTGGTGCGCTTGGATTCCTTCAGCAGTTCCACCGGCGGGAGCACGTATGTATCGGCCTTTTCGGTCTTGTCAGTCTCAAAGAGGGTAGTCTGTCCGTTAGGCTCCACCAGCACAGGCTTGGGTCTGCCGGGTTCGCCCGCCGCCTTGCGGATAAGCTCGTCGAGGCGTATCTGGTCGGCGAGCTTCTGCTTTTCCTCGTTGACCTGCTTTGCACGCTCCGACTTCTTGCCTGCGGGCTTCTTTTCCTCGTCCCTGCTTTCGGTCTTTTCGGGAGCGGTATCCTCGTCGCCAAAGGTCTTGGACCACTCGTCCGTCTGCTCCACGGGCTGACCTATCATGATATCAGCGCCGTTTTCAAACTCCGCCGCGCGTTCCTTGGCGGCTTCCTCTTCGAGGCGAATCTTTTCCAGCTGAGCCTGATGTACCTTCGCAAAGTCCACGCTGCGCTTTTTGAAAGTTCTGCTCCCGCGCTCGCGCTTAGGCTTCTGGGCAGGTGCAGGCGGAGTCTCGGGGAACTCGGGGAATTCGGGGAGCTCCTGCTCACGCTGTTCACGCTCGTAGATATGCTCGGCGCGGTCTTCCTTGAGAGCCTTCGCGCCGCCCACCACGGGCTTTGTTATCCAGCCGAGAAGTTGGGGGAGTGTAACGTCCGAGAGCAGAAGTGCGAACAGCAGTATAAGCATCACGATGATGATAGCCGCACCAGTCTGCCCGAAATAGGTCTGGAGGGTGCGTCCGACGATACCGCCCGACACTCCGCCGCCCTTGAGCTCTGTACCCTCGTCGTAGAGGTCGGCGATGACGTCCTTGAAGCCGCCGCTGCCTATCTTTCCGCCGAAGAATATCTGCGCCGCCCCCGAAAGCAGGAAGAACATCACGACGCCCTGAAGCGCCTGAGCTATCACCGCGCTCTTGGACTTCTCCCCCGCGATGGTCAGCGCCATATATATAATGAATATGCCGAAAATAAACACCGACGCGCCCATCATACCGCGGTTGAACTCATAGAGCACCGCCCAGAGACCGTCGCCCTTGATGAACGCCAGCAGTGTTTCAAATATGCCGAAAAAGAACAGTATCAGCGACCAGAAG
>CAMVIL010000085.1 GCA_947167535.1 uncultured Ruminococcus sp.
GAGCACCATCTCCTCGCGCTCGGTGAGGGTAGAGAGCACCTGATTGATCTGCTCCTTGAGGGCGACCTGCGATGCCGCCTCCTGAGGTGCGAGAGCGTCCTCGTCGGGGATAAAGTCACCGAGGTGGCTGTCCTCCTCCTCGCCGATAGGAGTCTCCAGCGAAACAGGATCCTGAGCTATACGCATGATCTCGCGAACGCGCTCTACCGGCATATCGAGATACTCGGCGATCTCCTCGGGGGAGGGATCCTTGCCGTTCTGGTGCAGCAGCTGGCTGGAAGCCTTCTTTACCTTAGTGATAGTCTCCACCATATGAACGGGGATACGGATAGTCCTTGCCTGATCGGCGATAGCACGGGTTATAGCCTGTCTGATCCACCATGTAGCGTAGGTCGAGAACTTAAAGCCCTTGGTGTAGTCGTACTTCTCCACCGCCTTAATAAGACCCATATTGCCTTCCTGAATGAGGTCGAGGAAGCTCATACCGCGGCCGACGTACTTCTTGGCGATAGAAACTACCAGACGAAGGTTAGCCTCGGAAAGTCTCTGGCGGGCCTTGACAGCCTCCTTCTCGTTGCCGCTTGCCATCTTCTCGGCGAGCTGTATCTCCTCCTCGGGAGTCAGCAGAGGCACTCTGCCTATCTCCTGAGGTAGATCTTAACGGGGTCATCGATAGCGATGCCGTCGGTGGAAAGACCGATATCAACGTCATCGGGAGAGATCTCGTCCTCGGGGTTCATCAGCACGATCTCATCATCGGGCACGATATCGTCGATGATCTCGATATGGAACTGCTCGCAGGTCTCATAGAAAGCGTCGATCTGCTCAACGTCGAAGTCGAGCTTTTCCAGCGCATCATTGATCTCCTTTGTGGTGAGCTTGCCCTTGGCCTTGCCCTGTTCCATAAGGTTTTCCATTATGTTTTTCTTATCCATGATTTTTTTACTCCTTCTATGGTTTTCCAATTCGTTTATCTATTGCTATTGAAAATAGAATTTGTAGGTTTAGTTCTCTGCCGAGTGGAAGTTGGACCCGCTTTATTGCCGGCGTTTGCGGTCACACCACGTTATTTTTCTTCCTCATCTGTTGTCTCAGCGCTTCCAGCTCGTCGTTCGTGACGTCGCCGCCTTGCTTCGGCTTGTACCTCAGCAACACTCCGACACAGTCGTCGGCGGTCTGCTCGTCGATGCCCTCGTCGCGGCACCGCTCGCTTATCTTCGCCACGCTCCCCAGCTCGTCAAAGCCGAAACTCTCGTTCATCGCCGCCATCGACCAGTCCTCACCCGACGCCATGCGCTCGTAGATGAAACTGTATACCCTGCGGTTGAACTCGGTGACGAACTTCTCGGGGGGCAGAGTGTCTTTTATCCTCGCGTAGTACTCGGGATTGTTCAGAAGGTAGCTGATGATGTACTCCTCGGACTTTGCCTCCAGCGGGTGGGCGGCGGCTTCGGTGTTGACCTTGTCCTGCCTTCCTGCGAAGCGCATCGTCTCGTTCAGCTCGCGCTTCTTCTCGGCGTAGTAGCGCTTCTTGGAGAACCTCGCCATCTCGGCTTCCAGCACCTGAAATGACACGCCTATCTTCTCGGCTACCTTGTGACCGTAGAGGTCGCGCTCCACGGGGGATTCCAGCTTCATGATGATAGCCAGCGCCGCGTCCTTGTAGGCTAGCCTGCCGGTGTCGGTCTCCATGTCGAACTGGGATTCCGCCCGCGCCAGCTCGTAATTGATAGCGCCGTCGGCGGTGTTCAGTACCGACTCAAAGGTCTGCCTGCCGTACTGCCTGATGAACTCGTCGGGGTCTTTTGCGCCCTTCATGGTGAGGACTCTGGTTTTCAGCCCCGCCGCAGACAGCAGGTCTATCGCCTTTTTGGTAGCCTTCTGTCCCGCCTCGTCCGAGTCGTAGCATATCACGACCTCGTCGGCGTAGGAGGTTATCAGCCTCACCTGCTCCGAGGTGAGCGCCGTACCGCAGCTTGCGACTGCGTTCTCGAAGCCCGCCTGCGTCAGCGAGATGACGTCAAGATTACCCTCGCAGAGAAGTATCTGTCTGCTCTTGACGGCGGCGTTCTTCGCGATGTTCATCGAGAAGAGGAACCGGTTCTTGTTGTAGACCAGCGTGTCGCGGGAGTTTAAGTACTTGCGCTTGTCGTCCCCCAGCGTGCGCCCGCCGAATCCGACGATATGCCCTGTCAGGTCATAAAAGGGGAACATTGCGCGGTCTACGAAAAAGTCGAAGCTCTTTTTTGTGTTGTTCTTGGAGCGGGATATCAGCGAGCCTTCCTCAAGCTCTCTTTCGGTGTAGCCCAGCTCCGTCATGTGTTTTTTCAGAGCGCTCCAGCTGTTGGGCGCGTAGCCCATGCGGTAGCACTTTATCGTCTCGACGGTGAGTCCGCGGGTCTGCATGAGATACTGCACGCACTTTTTGCCGCCCTCTGTGGAAAGCTGGCTGTAAAAAAACTTCGCGGCGGCCTTGTTCATCTCATACATCCGCTGACGGCGTTCACGGGTGCCGTTCTGCGCCGCACCTCCGTAGCTGTCGAGCGGCACGTCCATGTTAGCCCGCTCGGCAAGATATTTTATCGCCTCGACGTAATCGAGGTTTCGGTATTTCATTATAAAGGTGATAACGTCCCCGCCCGCCCCGCATCCGAAGCAGTGAAAGAACTCGCGGTCGGGGTGGATATAGCAGGAGGGCGTTTTCTCGTTATGGAACGGACAGAGGCAGACGAAATCACGTCCTGCGCGCTTGGTGCTGACGTACTCCCCCATGACCTCGGCGATGGGGTTTGCCGACTTCAGCCGTTCTATAAAATCAACAGGAAAAGCCAAAACTTACTCCTTTCAGCTTATATGCCACGCGGCGGGTACGTAGATGTCGATAAACCTCGCCACCGCGTACTTGTCGCTCATGCCCGCTATGTAGTCGCACACCGCGGACTCTCTGCCGTATTTCTCCGCCAGATCTCTGTAAAGCGGCGGCAGGCGGTCGATGTCGGCGGCGTAGTAGGTGTAGAGCCCCTCCAGCATCGAATAGGTCTTGCTCTCCTCTGCCTTGCACTTGGGATTGCGGTAGACGTTCTCGAACATGAACTCCCTCAGATCGACATAAGCCTTGTCGATGTCGGTGGAAAGCCGCATTTCTCCCACGCCGTTGTTCACAAGGTCGGTGACCAGCGTGGTAATGCGCTCCGACTTGGAGTGTCCCAGCACATTCGTAATATCCTCGGGCAGGTCGCTCTCGGCGAGTATCCCCGCGCGTATGGCGTCGTCGATGTCGTGGTTGAGATACGCGATAACGTCGGCAAACCGCACCACGATGCCTTCCTTCGTCTCGGCAATCATATTCGTGTGCTTCAAGATACCGTCCCGCACCTCGTAGGTGAGGTTCAGACCCTTGCCGCCGTTCTCGATAAGGCTCACTACCCGAACACCCTGCTCGTAGTGCTTGAAGCCGTTGGGATGGAGCTTGTCGAGGGCGCGCTCTCCCGCGTGACCGAAGGGCGTGTGACCCAGGTCGTGACCCATCGCTATCGCTTCGGTCAGGTCTTCGTTGAGCCGCATGGCACGCGCTATCGTCCGCGCTATCTGACCTACTTCAAGGGTGTGGGTCAGGCGTGTGCGGTAGTGGTCGCCCTCCGGGGTGAGGAACACCTGTGTTTTCAGCTTCAGCCGCCTGAATGAGTTGCAGTGGATTATCTTGTCGCGGTCGCGCTGGAATTCCGTGCGCAGGGCACAGGGCTCAGTGGGTCTTTCGCGCCCCTTGGTCTCCGAGGACAGACACGCCTCGGGACAGAGCAGCTGACGCTCGAACTGTTCGTAATGCTCTCTTGGCTGCATAACAACATCACTCCTTTGCAAACACACATCTATATTATTATGCAAATAGAGACCCGAAATTCCCTTTTTTTATTTTGTTTTTTGTAGAACTGCACAATTATCAGGCAAAGTCTTCGTACAAATCAACTGTTTCGTCAATATCCGCCCTGCCGTTTGAGGCGTCCACCACCTCGTCGCGGAAAGCCTCGGCAAGCTCGCTCTTGACTATCACGGTGAGCTTTACGTTCTCGGCGAAGTCCTCTCCGAGAGTCTTGGCGCCGTATTCGGGAAGCAGTCGGGTGAGCTTGCCGTAGAGGTCGTAGTCGCAGGCTATCTCAAACTTGGAGCAGCGGCAAATCTCCATTATCTGCGCGGCATTAACCGCCAGCTTGCAGGAGCCGGAGTACGCCCGGGCCAGTCCGCCTGTACCCAGCAGTATCCCGCCGAAATACCTCGTCACCACGCAGCAGACGTCGGTAAGACCCGCCCCCTTGAGGGTCTCCAGCACAGGCACACCGCCCGTACCCTGAGGCTCGCCGTCGTCGCTGTAACGGCTGATGTTGTCCTTCCTGAGGATATAAGCGTAAACGTTGTGCCGTGCCTTGCGGTTCTGAGCCTTCACGGAATTAATGAACTCCACCGCCTGCTCCTCTGTCTGAACGGGACAGAGCTGTGCTATGAACCGCGACTTCTTCTCCTCAAGCTCGTCCTGAGCCGGCTCTCTTATCGTCTTGTAACCATCGGACATTCTCATCGCCCCCTTAATCTATAACAAAGCGGGCGACATACATCGCCCGCCTTATGCTTTTGAAAATTAGTCGAGATTGAATCTCTTCTTGAATCTGTCAACACGTCCGCCTGTATCAACGAGCTTCTGCTTGCCGGTGTAGAACGGATGGCACTTGGAGCAGATTTCCACCTTGATGTCCTTCTTTGTGGAACGTGTCTTGATAACGTTACCGCAGTGGCAGGTGATGGTAGTCTCCTCGTAAATAGGATGGATTCCTTCCTTCATGCTTATGACCTCCTTCCGAACAATTTCTCTAATCTAATCATAGAAGCCCATCAGAGTAATGTTCGGACAGTAGTTCTATGTTATGATCATTCATATCACGCCGTAAGACGTAACTTAGTTATTATATCATACCGCGCAGATTTTGTCAAGATACGGCAAAGGCGCTTAATATAATTTTTACAATTTCAGACTTCTTACCACTCGTCTTCGTCGTCCTCGTAGTCGATGTCGTCGTCTTCGTAGGGCGGATTTTCAAGCTCCTCGTCGTCGAACTCGTACTCGTCGTCGTAGTACTCGTCGGCAGAGATGCCCGTGCCGCTGTCGTCGCCCACAAGGGTGTTGAAGTAGTCATACACCGCGCGGGAAATGTCCGTCACAAAGGGGTTGCAGACCCATGCCTCGCCCTCGTCCTTCGCCATGACAACAATGATGTAGTCGCCGCCGTCGGAATAGACTATCGCCGCATCGTGGCAGACGTTGTCCGTCTCGCCGGTCTTGTTTCCGTACTCGACGCCGTCCGGCAGGCCTGCGGGTATCTTGTTTGTCTTGGTCTGGTCTTTGAGAATCTTCACCATCTCCTCGGAGTAGTGAAGGTCTACCATCTCGCCGCGGTATATCTTGGAAAGCAGATTCCCGACGTCCTTTACCGATGTGAAATTGTCTCCGTCGGGGCTCCTCTTTCCCTCGTATACGATACCGTCACCCAGCTTGTGGACAAAGGTTGTGTCCCAGTAGCCGTTCTGCATCAGCCACTCGGAGAAGTAATCCTCGCCCATGAGGTCTACCACCGTGTCAAAGGCGTTGTTGTCGCTCTCGGTTATCATGCGGTAGATGTAGTTGTAGGCGTAGTCCTCGTTTATCCTGCCGTCCTTGATGCGCTGGTAGCAGGCAGCCATAGCGAACAGCTTGATAAGGCTCGCCGCATATTTAGGCTCGTTCTCGATGGTGATCTCCGAGCCCGTGCTCAGCTCCTGAATGTACACCGACCACTCGCCGGGGTAATACTGCATCATCTCCCCAAGCTCGCTCTTCAGGTCGTGCAGATCGGAAGCGTGGGCGGCGTACCGCTTTTCCTTTGAAGCGTCGGGCAGCACCGTCTCGGGCAGACCGTCGCTGTTGGTGGAAGTATCTGCCTCTTCGACGTCCTCGTCGTCGTCATCTTCATCGTCGAACTCCTCGTCGGCAGCCGAGGAAGAGTCAAGCTCAGTGACAGCAAAGGGCTTGTCGTTACGTCCGTCGTCCCTTTTGAGCTTGGCGTCGCCTATCTTTCCCAGCAGCGTCTTCGCCGCAAAACCGGTAGATATCAGTATGACCGCGATAACAAAAGTCGCAACGGCAGCTCCCCTGTTCTTCCTGGAGCGCCGCCTGCTCTCCTCGTCTTCCACAAAATCATAGACGCTGTCCTTCTCG
>CAMVIL010000086.1 GCA_947167535.1 uncultured Ruminococcus sp.
AGATTTCGTACTTCGTACAGGCCCCGTGTTTACGAACATTCTGCTCGCGGACGAGATCAACCGCGCAACGCCCAGAACCCAGGCCGGCCTCTTGGAGGTTATGGAAGAGCGTCAGGTCACGATCGACGGTCAGACCTACACCTTTTAGAAGGGCGTGAACGAGGACGGCGAGCCGATACAGGTCATCGAGGACTCCGAAGTCGTTGAGAACGGCTGCAAGATGATAAAGATCAAGAACGGCTACGGCGACCAGATCAAGTCCGATCCCGAGATGACCACTGCGGCATGGACTACCACCGACCCGCTGACCATCACCTTCACGATCTCCGGTCTGCCTACCGACAAGATCGAGGACAACCCCGACGAAGTGTTCGAGCAGGTATACGGCAACGGCTCCATCGACAACGATCCTGTCGAGGGCGAGGAAGAGGCTGAGACTGAGGCCGAGACCGAAGAGCCCGCAGAGACCGAGACTGATGGCGAAACTCCCGAAGTTATCGAGACTCAGGCTGCCGCTGACAAGGACGAGAAGAAGGACGACAAGGACGAGGAGAAAGACTCCAATACAGGCGTTGTAGTCGGCATTGTTGCGGCTGCTGTTGTGCTTCTGGGTATCATCGGCGTTGTTGTTGCAAAGAAGAAGAAGAAGAAGTAATTCTCAGATAAAAAGCTTGCCCCCGCAGGGTTGACTGCGGGGGCATTTTTGTATTCGGTTGTCAGAGCACCTTCGAGAGGAAATCCTTCAGGCGCTGGCTCTTCGGGTTCGCAAAAAACTCCTCTGGAGTGTTCTGCTCGGTTATCACGCCGTCGGACATGAACATCACTCGCGATGCCACCTCGCGGGCAAAGCCCATCTCGTGGGTGACTACCGCCATTGTCATGCCGCCCTCCGCCAGCTGCTTCATGAGCTCCAGTACCTCGCCCACCATCTCGGGGTCGAGGGCAGACGTCGGCTCGTCAAAGAGCATCACCTCAGGTTCCATTGCAAGCGAACGCGCTATGGCGATGCGCTGCTTCTGACCGCCCGAAAGCATGGCGGGATACTCCTCAGCCTTGTCGGGCAGGCCTACTCTTTTCAGCAGATCCTCCGCCTTTGCGTCGGCCTCCTCCTGAGTCATGAGACCCAGCTTCACGGGTGCGAGGGTTATGTTCTTTCGTATCGTCAGATGCGGGAAGAGGTTGAAGTGCTGGAACACCATTCCCAGCCGCGTGCGGACGTGGTTGAGCTCCTTCTCGCTGAGCTTTGTGATGTCGGTGCCGTCAAAGATGACCTCGCCCTCCGTTGGACGCTCCATCAGGTTGAGGCAGCGCAGCAGCGTGGATTTTCCCGAGCCCGAAGGTCCGACTATTACCACCTTTTCGCCCTGCTTAATGGCGTCGTCAATGCCTTTGAGCACCTGTATATCGCCGAAGGATTTTTTCAGCCCGCGTATTTCTATCAGAGTCTTAGCGTCTTTCATTGACAGCGAGCCTCCTCTCCAGCTTGCCTACAAGGTAGGTCAGGAACATTACTATCACCAGATAGATCACCGCTACCGAGATAAGGGGCAGGAACGGCGAGAAAGTCTGGGAGCGTATGATGTCACCGCCTTTGGTGAGGTCGGCTATCGCGATGTAACCCGCTACCGAAGTCTCCTTGAGCAGCACTATGCACTCGTTGGCCAGCGCGGGGAGCACCGTCCTCAGCGCCTGCGGGAGTATTATGTACATCATCGTGCGGCGGTAGCTGAGTCCCAAGCTTCTGCCCGCCTCGAACTGTCCGTTGTCCACCGCCATGATACCGCCGCGCACTATCTCGGCGACATACGCCCCCGAGTTTATGCCGAAGGCTATGACCGCCACAAAGGTCTTTGATATCGGCACGCTGGCGAAGATTACGAAGTAGATGATAAGCAGCTGTACCACCACAGGTGTGCCGCGTATCACGGTAAGGTAGAGACGGCAGAGCAGGTCAAGGGGTCTGAGCTTGCCTGTCTTTATGTAAGTGCAGCGAACTATCGCCACGAGAAATCCCAGCACCATGCCCAGCAGCACGGCGAACACGGTTATCTCAAGAGTAGTCAGCAGACCGTCGGCAAGGTACTTCCAGCGGTCGGCTTCAAGAAAATTCTGTCTGAAGCTCTCGGAAAAGCTCACGCAGATTCCTCCATTTCGTAAATAAAGTATAGGGGCGGACATCGCCCGCCCCCGCGAATGTGTATCTGATTTTTACTTGCGAACCATCACAACAAGGTGAGTAACGGTGTACTCGTCGGAGAAGAGCACGTTCTTCTTTCTGTCTTCGGTGACCGAAAGACCCGCAACGCCCACGTCAGCCTTGCCCGACTGTACGGCAGGGATAACAGAATCGAATGCCATGTCGTCTATCTTGAGCTGATAGCCCAGCTTGTCGCAGACGGCGTTCATCATGTCAACGTCGATGCCCACGAAATCGTCGCCCTCGCGGCTCTCGTAGGGCGGGAACTCTGCGTTGGTAGCCATGACCAGAACTCCCCTGCTTCTGTCAGCGCCTTCGGGAGACTTGTAGCGTTCGCCGCCGTTCTCGCCGTCGTAGCTGTCCTTGATAGCCTTGAGAGTGCCATCCTTTTCAAGCGCTGCCAGAGCGCCGTTTATCTGGGTCTGGAGCTCAGCGTTGTCGAGATTGATGGCGATAGCGTAAGCCTCGTCCGCAAAGCCCTCTGAGAGCAGTTCGATGTCGTCGTTCTTGCTGACGAAAACATCTGCGGTGTCCTTGTCGATGATGACCGCGTCCACCTTGCCCTGCTTGAGCGCCTGAACAGCGTCGGAATACTTGTTGTACTTCTCCACCTTGCCGTCCTCGATGTCGCCCGCGAGGGTGTCGCCTGTAGTGCCTATCTGCACGCCGATGGTCTTGCCCTTGAGGTCATCTATGGAATGAACGGTGTTCTCGGGAGTGCCGCAGGAGGTAAGCATTGCCCCCGCCATAGCCACTGCCACGAACATACAAGCTATTCTTCTTGTTATCATTTTAGTATACTTCCTTTCAGACCGCTGAATGTCGGTCATTTTTTACATTATACATTATAACATATCCGAATCAGGATTGCAATACTTAAAAACCACGTTTTTTTCCGTAAATTCCCATATTATTTTGTACCGAATATACGGTCGCCGGCGTCGCCCAGACCCGGGACGATGTATGCGTTCTCGTTGAGGCGCTCGTCCAGATTGCCGACGTAGATGTCGATGTCGGGGTGAGCGTTTTTCAGCGTCTCCAGACCTTCGGGAGCGGCAATGATGCACATGAACTTGATGTTGGTGCAGCCGCGCTGCTTGATGGCATTCACAGCCTCGACTGCCGAGCCGCCTGTCGCCAGCATCGGGTCGGGCAGGATAACAAGGCGCTCTTCGATGTTCTCGGGGAGCTTGCAGAAATACTCGTGAGGCTCGTGGGTGACCTCGTCGCGGTAGAGTCCGATGTGTCCCACCTTAGCCGAAGGCACCAGCGCCAGTATGCCGTTCACCATACCGAGACCCGCGCGGAGTATCGGCACTACGGCAAGCTTCTTGCCAGAAAGCATCGGCACCTCAGCCTCTGTTATGGGAGTCTTGACCTTGACAGGCTCGGTGGGCAGGTCGCGGAGCGCCTCGTAGCCCATCAGCATGGCTATCTCCTCGACGAGTACGCGGAAATCGCGGGTGCCGGTGTTTTCGTCTCTCAGCAGAGAGATCTTGTGCTTTATCAGCGGATGATCGATTACCTTTACAGTTCCCATTTTTGATTTTCCTTTCTGTCAGTTATCGTCGTTTATTTCTTCTTTCGGTTTTTTGGAAAGAATCACGTTCGTAAGTATGCCGAGTATCAGCGCCGCCGCTATCTCGGTGAGGGTCACAGAGCCGAAGCTTATGCTGAACCCGCCCAGTCCCGCAATGAGTATCACCGACGCGGTGAAGAGGTTGCGGTTTTCGTCAAGGTCTACCTCTTTGAGCATTTTCAGTCCCGACACCGCGATGAAGCCGTAGAGCGACACGCAGACGCCGCCCATAACGCAGGCGGGTATCGAGTCGATGAATGCCACAAAGGGCGTGACGAATGAAAAGAGTATACAGCCCGCTGAAGCGGTGAGTATCGTTTTGATGGAAGCGTTGCGGGTTATGGCCACACAGCCAACCGACTCGCCGTAGGTGGTGTTGGGACAGCCGCCGAAGAAGGCTCCCGCCATCGAGCCCACGCCGTCGCCGAGAAGCGTCGCCGAAAGTCCCGGGTCACGCAGAAGGTCTCTGCCGATGACCGTCGAGAGGTTCTTGTGGTCGGCAACGTGCTCCGCGAAGACCACCAGCGCCACAGGGACATACGCCACAAGTATCGTGGTGAGATACCCGCCCGTAAGCTCGCCCGCGCCCTTGAACGCCGGAATGAACACAAGGTCGGGCACCTTGAAGAAGCTCTCGGGAGTCACGGCGCCTTCGGGGGACATCACCCTGCCGAACACCGAGAAGCCAACTATCTTCAGCGCCGCCATCCCCGCCGCGCCGGCGATGGGGGTGAGGACCGCCGCCGCCGCGTATCCTGCAAGTATGCCCAGCACAAAGGGCACCAGCCGCATGAGCTTCTTACCGTAGGTGGAGCAGAGCATCGTCACCGCGAGGGTGATGAGTCCGCAGACTATGGCGGTGTAGTTGGAGCCGCTGGCTTCGGTGACGTCGCTCTTCTGCAGGTCGCCGACGGCGCTGCCCGCAAGTGAGAGCCCGATTATCGCGACGGTAGGCCCGATGACCACAGGCGGCATCAGCCTGCCCAGCCAGTCCACCCCCACAGCCTTTATCAGCGCCGAAAGTATAACGTACACAAATCCTCCTGCTGCCGCGCCTATGATGAGTCCGAGCATTCCCAGCTGCATCGAGACTCCCCCCGCGAAGGCCGCCGACATGGAGCCGATAAAGGCAAAGGACGAGCCTAAGAACACAGGGCTTTTCTTCTTTGTAAACGCCACGTAAACGAGGGTCCCCACGCCCGCGCCGAACATGGCGGCGGCGGGGGTCAGTCCGTTTCCGATTATAACAGGCACGGCGATGGTCGCCGCCAGTATCGCCAGCATCTGCTGGAGCGCGAAGACTATCAGCTGTCCTCCGTGCGGCTTGTCTCCGACATCATATATCAGCTTCATAAGTCTCTCCTTTTACACAAGCAGCCTGAGCTTTTCGGGGAGCATACGTATCTCCACCCGCTTAGCCCTGCCAAGCACCTCGCCGTCGGTGTGGACCCACAGCGGCAGGTCGGAAGTCATCACCACTTTGTCGCCCCGCTGCTCATAGATCCCGCGAAGCTTCAGATGCTTTCCCGCATATGCGAAGGGGAGCATTTTCAGAAACTCGGGCTTGCCGAGACCGTTGCCGACGCATATGTCGAACTGTCCGTCGTCAAAATCGGCGTTAGGACAGAACCTGAACCCACCGCCCTCGTGGCAGTGGTTCATGACGATGGCGCAGAGGCATTTTTTGTAGAGCCGTGTCCTGCCGCCGCAGGTCAGCCTGACGGCAGCGGGCTTTGCGGTAAAGCACACCCTTATCGCCTCCACGAGATAGACTCCCCTGCCCAGCCCCAGACGGTTGAGTATCGGCTTGAGCTTAGACTTGTCCACGAGAGCGCAGGTAGCCGCCCCGAAGCCGATGTCGCTGCTGATGTTGAAGCGGCGCACCTTCACCGAGCCGTCCTCGCCGTAGAATGTAGTCTCGCCGATATCAGCGGTGCGTCTCACCACGCCGTCGAGTATTCGCCTCACCAGCGCCGCGCTGTCCTTCGGCAGACCCATATCCCGCTGCATATCGTTTCCCGTACCGCAGGGTACAAACCCCAGCGCTGTATGCTGAAGGTCGGAGATACCGTTGACCGCCTCGTTGAGCGAGCCGTCGCCGCCGATGATCACGAGAGCCGTCTCCTCTCCGCAGGAAGTAAGCCTGCGGCATATCTCCTCGATACCCCGTTCGGACGTGGAGCAGTGCAGCTCGAAGTCAGCACCGCAGCGTTCAAACTCCCGCAGCAGCTCATCGCAGAGCTTAGCCGCCCCGCCCGAAGCGCCCGCAGGATTCAGCACGATATGGTATAGCATGGTAAGCCTCCGTTCTGTCAGATCTATATCTGAATTATAGCATATTTTCAAGGTAAAGTCAATGCCGCAGGGCGCTTTTGCACTTGACACAAAGTGCGGTATGTGGTATAATTTTACCTGAACAGCCCGCAGCACAGGCGGGACGATTTTTGATC
>CAMVIL010000087.1 GCA_947167535.1 uncultured Ruminococcus sp.
GACAACATAGCTCTGGGCGCCATGCAGTTCTGCCGCGAGACGGGGATACGTATCCCCGAGGATATGATGATAGCCTCTGTCGGCGACACCAAAAGCGGACGGATTGCTTTCGTCCCCCTGACCACCGCACACCTGCACTACAAGACCGAGGGCAGAGAAGCCGCCGAAATGCTTCTCATAGAGCTGAAAAGACCCGAGCCTGCGGGCAAGACCATGCGTCTTGACTATGAAATAGTGGAGCGGGATTCGACACGAAAATGTGAAACTGTGTGAAACCTACTGCAAAGTACCTTAAATTTCTAATATACCGTCAATAGACATTCAAAAACTAATATGTTATAATAAAGTTACGATATGAAACCGATATCACATAACGACTGAAATCGTCGGGATGTGACGGGTTTCGGAACAACTCCGTTTATTTACGAAAGGAGCCGGTAACATGGATTATAACAAATGCGCGTCGGAGATACTCTCCGCTATCGGCGGCAAGGAAAACCTTGCAAGCGCAGCACACTGCGCCACACGTTTAAGGCTTGTCATAGCCGACAACTCGAAGGTGAGCAAATCGGTACTTGAGAACATCGAAGGCGTCAAGGGAGTCTTTGAGGCTTCCGGACAGCTTCAGATAATCATCGGCACAGGCACGGTAAACAAGGTCTATGACGAATTCATCGCACTGGCAGGAGTCGAGGCGGCGTCCAAGGACGACGTCAAGGCGGCAGCGGCGGCACAGTCGCCCTGGTACAAGAGGGCTGTAAAGACCCTCGGCGACATTTTCGTACCCATCATCCCCGCCATCGTGGCGACGGGACTTCTGAACGGTCTGCTGGGCGGTCTGGGACGCGCGTTCCCTGCGCTTTCCGATTCCCAGTTCTTCGGACTGCTCAACCTCTTTTCAAACGCAGCGCTGGTATTCCTGCCGATACTTATCGCGGTAAGTGCGGCTAAGATATTCGGCGGAAACACATATCTGGGCGCCGTTATCGGCATGATAATGATACACCCCGACCTCGTGAACGCATGGAGCGCGGGCAGCGGCGCCGAGACTTCGACCCTCTGGTCATGGTTCGGGCTCTGGAACATTCAGAACACCGGCTATCAGGGTCACGTTATACCCGTAGTCATTGCGGTTCTGGCAATGAGCAAGCTTGAAAAGAAGCTGCACAAGATAGTCCCCGAGGTCATCGACCTGTTTGTGACACCGCTGGTATCCGTACTGGTTACCGGATTCCTCACACTGACCGTTATCGGACCCGTTTTCTCGCAGATAGAGAGCTGGGTACTTGACGGCGCAAAGGCACTTATCGCCATACCATTCGGCATCGGCGCATTCATAATGGGCGGCGTTTACGCTCCCACCGTTGTAGCGGGCGTTCACCATATGTACAACGCCATCGAGCTTGCGATGATAGCCGACAACGGACAGAACACCTGGATGCCTATCGCCACCGCTGCAAACGTTGCACAGGGCGCAGCTGCACTGGCAGTAGCATTCAAGACAAAGCAGCAGAAGACCAAGTCTCTGGCACTTCCCGCTTCGCTTTCCGCATTCATGGGCATCACCGAGCCTGCGATCTTCGGTGTTAATGTAAGATTTGTAAAGCCTCTCGTAGCGGGCATGATAGGCGGCGCCTGCGGCGCAGTTGTTGCCTCGCTGATGAAGGTATACGCCACCGCCAACGGTGTTACCGGTATATTCGGATTCCTCATCACCACCAACTGCTTCTTCGGATACCTCGTTACCTTTGCGGTAGCTTCCGCAGTTGCATTCGTTCTCTCGTATATCATGTACAAGGATCCCGTTGAGGCAGCAGCGGCGGCTCCCGCGCCTGCCGTACAGGACGTTCCCGCGGCCAAGAACCAGCCCGAGGCTGTAAGCACCGACGGCAGAGAGTTCGACGAGAGCTGTGTATATTCTCCTCTGAAGGGCGAGGCTGTCGCTATGGCAGACGTTCCTGACGAGACCTTTGCTTCCGACGTTTTAGGCGTAGGCGCTGCAGTTGAGCCCGCAGAGGGCAAGGTAGTCGCTCCCGCAGACGGCGAAGTTAGCATGCTTTTCGACACCCACCACGCAATAGGTCTTACCCTTGACAACGGCATGGAGATGCTGATACACGTCGGCATCAACACCGTAGAGCTGAACGGCGAGGGCTACACCGCTCACATCGCCGACGGCGAGCGCTTCACCAGAGGTCAGACTCTTATCACCTTTGACATGGATCTCATCAAGAGCCGCGGCTACAAGACGATCACACCCGTAATAATCACCAACCCCGACGATTATTCCGAGATAGCCAAGACAGCCGACGGAAAGGTCGACTTCCTCGACAAGCTCATCTCCACCAAGAAGGCGTGATGTGAAATGAAAAACAACTGGAGACAAAAGCTCCATTTAGAGCCGCCGCAGGGCTGGCTCAATGACCCCAACGGCCTCAGTTTCTTTAACGGGGAGTATCACGTATACTTCCAGTATGTCCCCGACAGCGCCGACGGCAAGGGCGGCAAGTGCTGGGGACACTGGGTCGGCAGCGACCTAATGCACTGGCGGTTCACGGGTGCGGTGCTGTATCCCGACACCCCCGACGACCGCAGCGGAGTCTACTCGGGCTGCGGGTTCGTTAAGGACGGACTGCTCAACCTCTTCTACACGGGAAACGTCAAGGAAGAGGGCAACCACGACTATATTACCTCGGGACGCGGGGCAAACGTCATACGCGTCACCACACCAGACGGCGTTACCATGAGCGAAAAACAGACGCTTCTCCGCAACGCCGACTATCCCGACTACTGCTCCTGCCACGTCCGCGACCCCAAGGTGTGGGAAGAGGACGGCAGGTACAAGATGGTGCTGGGCGCCCGCACTCTCGACGACCGCGGCTGCGTGCTGTTCTACGACTCGGCTGACCTTGAGCACTGGAACTTCGAGCGTGCCGAGAGCATACCCGACTTCGGGTATATGTGGGAGTGTCCCGACATCATAGAGCTTGACGGACACAGGTTTCTCGGTATGTCGCCTCAGGGCGTTCCACACGAGGACTACTGCTTCCAGAACGTCTACAGCGCGGGGTATCTCAGATACACCGACGACGGACTCACCGGCTACGAGGAATGGGACAGCGGCTTCGATTTCTACGCGCCCCAGACCTTTACCGCTCCCGACGGCAGGGTGCTGCTCATCGGCTGGATGGGCATCGGTGACATTCCCTACACCAATCCGACCACCGAGCTTGGCTGGCAGCACTGCCTGACGATACCGCGCGAGCTCACCTTGCGCGAGGACGGCGGCATACGTCAGCGCCCGATACTCGAACTGAACGGCAGAAAGGGCAAGCCCGTCAGCCTGAAGGACGGCGAACCGCTCAAATCGGAGCTGCCCTTCTACTTCGCTTCGCTGGCAGACAATGATGGCTTCACACTGACCTTCGAGGATATGCTCACCATGAGCTGGTCGGGCGGCGTGTTCGAGCTGAGATTCACAAACGACAAGGTCGGCTGCGGCAGAGATGTCCGCCGCGTGAAGCTCGACCGTTTCACAGGCATAGAGATGATCGCCGACACATCGTCGCTGGAGATATACTTAAACGGCGGCGAAAGGGTGATGTCCACGCGGTTCTACCCCGTAGACACGGCGGTCACCCTCAGAGCAGAGGGTATCGGCGGAAGTATTTACCCGCTGAACGGAATGGAGGTGCTTTCCGATGATACAGTATAAGGATCTGCTGGTGGCTATCGGTGAAGCGCTGATAGACTTTATCCCGGACAAAAGCGGATGCGGTTTCTCAGATGTGACCGCTTTTGCTCCAAAGCTCGGAGGAGCTCCTGCCAACGTATGCGGGGCATTCTCAAAGCTCGGAGGACGCTCGCGGCTGCTGACACAGCTGGGCGACGACCCCTTCGGTCACAAGATACTCGACGAGCTTGCAGAATACGGCATAGACACCGGCTGCATAAGCCTTACCGACAAGGCAAACACAGCGCTTGCCTTTGTATCCCTTGGCGCTGACGGCAACAGGACATTCTCCTTTTACCGCAAGCCCTCGGCGGATATGCTCTACTCTCCCGAAAGCATAAGGAGCGAGTATTTCAGCGGAGCTTACGCTCTGCACTTCTGTTCGGTGAGTCTGGGGGACTTCCCGATGCGGGAAGCACATCTGGCGGCGATAACCGCTGCTAAGGAAAAGGGAGCGCTCATAAGCTTTGACCCCAATCTGAGATTCCCGCTCTGGAGCAGCCGCGAGGCACTCAGACAGACTGTTACAAGATTCATACCGATGGCGAATATCCTGAAGATATCCGATGAAGAGCTGGAATTCATCACCGGGGAGACCGACATAAAAAAGGCTCTTCCCAAGCTGTATTCCCTTAATCCTCTGCTCTCACTGGTGATATTCACCTGCGGAGGCAAGGGAGCTTACGCCTTTACCGGCAACGGCAGCGCCTTCAGCGAGGCTCACAAGGTAAACGCCGTTGACACCACCGGTGCAGGAGACGGCTTTATCGGAGCATTCCTCTGGAAACTGAGACAGCTGGAGATATACACTCCCGAAGCTATCGACCGGATGCCGGAGGAAGAAATGAAGGAGTGCCTTGACTTCGCAAACGAATTCTGCGCGAGGAGCGTACAGAAGAATGGCGCTATCGACTCATATCCCGATATGAGCGACTACAAAGGTTGATCAATACCGCACAGGTATCATTATAAAACGAAAGGAAGATGTTTTATGAAAACTTTCAGCTACACCGTTAAGGACGAAGTAGGTATCCACGCAAGACCCGCAGGCAACCTCGCCAAACTCGCAAAGACCTTTGCAGGCACAAAGGTAATGATCGAAAAGGGCGGCAAGAGCGTTGACGTGACCAAGCTCATGATGCTTATGGGACTGGGAGTTAAGTGCGGCGACACGGTGAACTTCACGGTAGAGGGTCCCGACGAGGAAGCGGCTGCAAAGGCAGTAGAGGAGTTCATGCAGGCTAATCTGTAATGACAATACCGCAAAGCCGCGCTGAAAGATGTGCGGCTTTCGTTTAAATTTCCAAAGGAGGCGGCGGATATGGTAAAATTCAATGGCAAGGGCGTATACGGAGCGGTGGCTATCGGCACCGTCTCGGTGTTCAAGCGGCAGGAGGCTGAAGTCCGCCGCACCCGTGTGGAGGACCCCGCAGCAGAGCTCGCCCGCGTTGAGCAGGCAAAGGCTCAGGCGATAGAGCAGCTTTCCGAGATATACGAGAAAGCCCTCAAAGAGGTGGGCGAGACCCACGCGCAGATATTCGAGATACACATGATGATGCTCGAGGACGACGACTACAACGAGTCGATAGAGAACATCATCAACACCCAGTCGGTCAACGCAGAGTATGCGGTGGCGGTGACTTCCGACAACTTCTCGGAGATGTTCGCGTCTATGGACGACGCCTATATGCAGGCGCGCGCAGCGGACGTAAAGGACATTTCTAACAGGCTGATAGCCTGCCTTTCGGGCGGCGGCAGCGCACAGTCGGAGCAGCCCGACAAGATGATAGTCTGCGCCGACGACCTGGCTCCCAGTGAGACGGTGTCGCTGGACAAGGACAGGGTGCTGGCATTCGTAACGGCATTCGGCTCCTCGAACTCCCACACGGCTATTCTGGCGCGCAACATGAATATTCCCGCCGTTATCAGCGCAGGCGAGGACTTCCTCAAAGCGATAAAGGACGGCGACAGGATAATCGTTGACGGCCACACAGGCGAGCTCATCATCGACCCCGACGAGGCCACCGAGCAGGAGTACCTCTCCAAACAGAAGGCCGACGCCGAGAAGAAGGCGCTTCTCCAGCAGCTCAAGGGCAAGCCCAACGTCACAAAGGACGGCAGGGAGATAAAGATATACGCCAACATCGGCGGCGTTGACGGCATCGGTGCGGTGCTTGCCAATGACGCAGGAGGAATCGGTCTCTTCCGAAGCGAGTTCCTATACCTCGAGAGCGAGGACTACCCCACCGAGGAGCAGCAGTTCTCGGCATACAAGAGGGTGCTCGAGAGCATGGCGGGCAAGAAGGTCATAATCCGCACCATGGACATCGGCGCCGACAAGAAAATTGACTACTTCAACCTTCCGAAGGAAGAAAACCCCGCCATGGGCAACCGGGCTCTTCGCATCTGCCTGAACCACCCCGAGATTTTCCTGACCCAG
>CAMVIL010000088.1 GCA_947167535.1 uncultured Ruminococcus sp.
AGGTGGAGGTCAATCCGATAATTACAAGCGCGGAGACTATGTCCGTGTCCGTGGTGTTCAAAACTTCCGTCTGCTTGTTTATGTCCTCTGCGAAGCAAATCCAAATAACGGATATGAAATCAAAGATACCGTGCAGTATTATGCAGGGAAGGAGATTATCTGTGCGGTAGTAGATCACGGCAAAAAGAACGCCGAAGAAGAAAGCGTATATCACCTGCGTAATCGTTGCGATAACGAGATCGGGAGCGAATATGAGATTTGTAAGATGAACGATCCCGAAAACGGCACCCGACAAAAGCGCCGCACGGTATATGCCTTTTTTGCTCTCGCCGAAATATTTTCTGAATGAGTTGAATATCAGACCTCTGTATAAGATCTCCTCGACCGCTCCCACGGTCATATTGAATACAAAAAACAGCAGGAGCCGCGGGAGCACACGGGCAAAGCCGATCTCGGGCTTCTGATAGCTCATCATCAGCGACGATACTCCGGCGATACATATCACAAGACCGTGCAGAAAAATGCCCCGGACAAGCCCGTCCTTCCCGATACCGATCTTCATTCCGAACAGCTTTTTGATGATGAGGATAAATACCGCCGAAACAAAAATATTCTGCACAGTGTTCACGATCGCCGATAACTTCGCGTCGGAAAGCCAGCTTTCGGGTACTACGAGTTTGTCTAAAATGCCCCAAAAAACCATGTTTAAGAATATAAGACCGACAGCCAATATTAGTATCAATATTTTGTTTTTCTCAAATGCTTTTATCATGCTGCGTTCCTCCATTATTTGTCAAGTCCATTGATGAACTCTCTCATATCCTTCGCTATCTTTTCGGATTCAAACTGGTGGACGTAGTGTCCGCAGTTTAGTTCTATCCTCTTGCCGTTCTTAGAAGCGGCGACTATCTCGTCGCAGGCTTTGACCTCGTCTGCGTTGTCTATGCGGTCGGCGGAGATGTACTGTATCGTCGGGGTATCCGGCAGCGGCGAAGATGTTATCTCGTCACATACGCCCGATACTGCATCGTTCTCGCGGGCTACCGTGTCATTCGCCTGATTCTTGCAGACGAGGGCAATGTACTGCTTTTCTTCCCTTTTGGAAAGCCCCTCGTTGTCGCTTATCATAAGCAGAGGACGGTTGATACCCGAAAGCCTTACCAGCTTGTTGAGCTTTGTCAGCGTTTTCTGCGCCTTGCCTTCTCTTAAAGTCTTGTATTTCGGGTCGTTGCCGAAAGACATATCCAGTCCAACGATACCCTCGACCTCGTCGGGATACTTCTGCGCCCAGAGGGTAGCTTCAAGTCCCGACAGCGAGTGCGGGCAAAGCACGAAGGGACCCTCGATTCCCAGCTTTTCCAGCGCTACTCTGTCCTGACGGAGTATCGTGTCAAAATCGCGCTCGCCGTCTATCTCGTCGCTGAAGCCATAGCCGAACTTTTCGATAACGACTATTCTGTAATCGTCGGTGAGCTTCGACCAGAGCGGCTTGAAGTCGTACAGCGGGGATTCTGTGCCCCAGCCCGACAGGAACACTATCGTGTGGTCGCCGCTGCCCTCGGTGTAGACGCTCATGTTGTGACCGTCAACCTCGACAAACTGCCCCGGATTATCCTTGACTATATCCTTCTCGCCCGCCATCGCTATCGCGTTCCAGATACCCGTGATGACGAGCAGAGCTATCAGAAATATCGGTATCCCGAGAAGTATCTTGCCTACTATTTTCAGTGCTTTTTTCACGTCATTATCCCCTTACTTGTCGAGCCCCTGAATGAGCTCCTTTATGTCTGCGCTTATGCGCTCATACTCAAAGTCATGTACATAATGACCGCAGTCGAGCTTTATCAGCTGTCCGTCGGACGAAGCGTCCGCCATAGCCTGCGCGCCGCCTACCCAAAGTTCGTCGCCGCCGTAATCGGCTGAAACGTACATTATCATCGGCACGGTGGGAAGCGGTGAGGCGTTCAGTTCGTCTATCAACGCAAGCTCGTTGTCAAGATCTCCCTCGTTAAACATCGTATCATTTGCCGTGACATGACAGGCTATCTCGGTGAATATCTTTTTCTCGTCATCGGTAAGCGTTCCCGACTGATCGAGATCATAAAGCCTTAAAAGCCCCGTATTCTTCCCGAAACGATTGATGACCTTTGCAAGCCCCAGCAGCTTATCGTTGCTTCTGAGCGTCTCTTCGCTCTCGCAGTTTGGCGTACACATATCCAGCCCGACTATCGCTTCGACCTCATCGGGGTACTTCTGCGCCCAGAGAGTTGCTTCATATCCGGAGAAGGAATGAGCGCACAGCACATATGGAGCTTCAACGCCTGCCTTTTGGAGAGCTTCTCTGTCCTGACGGAGTATGGTGTCCATATCCCTTTCGCCGTCGATCTCGTCGCTGAAGCCGTAGCCGAACTTCTCCACAACTGCTATCCTGTTTTCATCGGAAAGCCTGCTGTAAAGCGCCTTGAAGTCCAGTATCGGAGAGGACGTTCCCCAGCCCGACATGAACACGAGCGTATGCTCGCCCTCACCCTCGGTATAGATGCTCATGTTATGACCGTCAACCTCGACCATCTCTCCGAGAGGTGTCTCGTAAAGGTCTTTGTTCTTTCTGAGCGCTATCTGATTGTATATCGTCATTATAATAAGGAATACTGCTATGAGTATCAGAAGTCCGAGTAATACTTTCTTTATTGCTTTTTTCATTGCTATACACCTCATGTTATTTATTTGTATATAATACTATATCGTTCATCTATATTATACGCTGTATAGTATCTTTGTCTGATAATATTATATGCCATATAGTATTGTTTGTCAAGAGATATTATACAAAAACTATAAGTTTGTATATTTCCACAAATCCAAGTGCTGTTCAAGAGCCGTATTTGTGCAGCTGTCATCAAAAGCCGCAAAAAACCACCCGCAGAAATCACGTTCCACGGGTGGTTATAGTTAATTCTTTTACTTATGTCTTACTCAGCCAGCAGCTTTTCAGCAGACGCCAGCTTGACAGCACAGGCAAAGATCTCCATTGCCTTGCTCAGTTCCTCAACAGAAGGGAAGGTGGGAGCTATGCGGATATTCTTGTCCTCGGGGTCCTTGCCGTAGGGGTAGGTAGCTCCTGCGCCGGTCATGGTAACGCCGGCTTCCTTGCAGAGGGAAACTATCCTCTTTGCACAGCCCGGCAGAGCATCGAAGCTTACGAAGTAACCGCCGTTGGGCTTGTTGTAGCTGCCGATGCCGAGAGGTGCGACCTCAGCGTCGAGGGTCTTGATCACCGCATCGAATCTGGGTGCAAGAACTGCAGCGTGCTTCTTCATGTGCTCCACAACGTTCTCGAACTTGCCGTCGAAGAACTTAACGTGACGCAGCATATTCAGCTTGTCGTAACCGATGGTGTAGATGGTCATAACATCGAGGTGAGCCTTGAGGTTGCGCTCGCTTGCAGCCATGATGGCAACGCCGCTTCCGGGGAAGGTCACCTTAGAGGTGGACGCGAACATGAAGACCATGTCTTCCTTGCCGTTCTTTGCAGCCTCGTCGTAGAGGTTGAGCAGCTTGTCGGGAGTGTCGCTCAGGTGATGAATGCAGTAAGCGTTGTCCCAGAAGATGCGGAAGTCGCTTGCAGCGGGCGAGAGGTTCGCCATGCGCTTTACGACCTCGTCGGAGTAGGTGATACCGGTGGGGTTAGCGTACATCGGCACACACCAGATACCCTTTATAGAAGGATCCTCAGCCACCAGCTTCTCTACAACATCCATATCGGGGCCGTTCTCGTCGGTGGGAACGGTTATCATCTCAAAGCCGAACTGCTCGGTGATAGCGAAGTGTCTGTCGTAACCGGGCACGGGGCAGAGCCACTTGATCTTGCCCTGATCCTTCCAGGGCTTCTCGCCGCCCCCAACGCCGTAATTGTAGCAGCGGGATACGTTATCGTACATTATCTTCAGGCTGGAGTTACCGAACACGATAACATTCTCGGGCTTAACGCCGAGCATGGGAGCGAAGAGCGCCTTAGCCTCGGGGATACCGCTCAGCAGACCGTAGTTGAAGTAATTGTCGTCTATATCATCAAAATCAGCCGCCTTAAGGCAGTCCAGCATGGGAGCGGTCAGCTCCAGCTGCTCGTGACCGGGCTTGCCTCTCGCCATGTTGAGCGACAGACCGAGCGCCTTGTAGCCGTCATATTCCTTCTGCGCCTCAGCCTTAAAAGCCTCAAGCTGTTCTTTGTTCATTTCTGATAATACCATTACTATTTCCTCCGTATATTCATCTTTACATTATTATCTGATAAATTTTCACCTATACCATTATATACCCAAAGCGCGATTTTTGCAAGTATTTTTTTATGTCTTGCAAAAAATCATGATATTAAACAGTACAAGACTGTAAAAAGCCGTATATATGGGCACTTTTACCGATAAAATTGCATATCCGCGCCCACTGCAATGAATCTTCGGTTATCAGAATATTCAAAAACAGGCCCCGCACACCTGCGGAGCCTGTTCCGTTGGATTTTCATCCTTCTTATTTCTTGTCTTCCTTTTCGCCAAGCTTGCCAAGAGCCTCGTAGCTCCAGATCATGCCCACCGTAATGTAGAAGAAAGGAGTGCAGTAGTTCGAGCTGATATTGAAGAACGCCTGCACCATGTACGCCATCAGGGCTGTCGCCGCGCCTATCGCAGTCATGTAAGTCACGCCCTCGCGCTTTGCAAACGCCGCTTTCAGCACACGTACCATCTTCATCAGCGTGATGACGAGCATCAGAAGATAGAGTGCCGCGCCTATCAGGCCGCGTGTTATCGCTACGTCAAGGTACTCGTTGTAGGAACGGTCGGTCTCCATGCCGTCACCGTCGCCGTACATCTTGCCCCAGTTGTCGGGACCTGTGCCGATCAGCATATTGTCCTCAAAAACATAGAATCCGTCAGTCCAGAGAGTGAAGAAGATGTTGTCCTCATGCTCAGAGTGCATATTAAAAGCTATGCTGAGTCTCTCAAACGAATCGGTCACGATAATACGCTCATTGCGCAAACGGAAGTTGCCGGTAAGGGTAATGCCGAGAGCGATCGCTGCAGCTATCACAACAGAAGCCGCAGACATCAGCACGGGAGTCTTTCCCGCAGCCTTTTCGTCGCCCTTGGGCTTGTCCTTCGCAGCCACCGCTATCGCCAGCACCAGCATGATGACCAGATCCGCTCCGATGCCGAGCATCGCGGGGAAGGTCTGAGTAAGGATAGCAGCGCCTGTCATTATCCCGACCGCTGCAAGATTCAGCAGGCGTCTCTTCAGAGACTCACCGAAGCAGGCAAAGCCGAGTCCGAAAGCGCAGCATACAGTGAGCAGCGCTCCCAGAGCAAAGGGCGAGCAGGCAAAGCCGTCAGCCGCATAGGACGGATCATAAGCGCCGTAAGCATTGAAGTAGCCCGCAATTTTCACGTCTGTTCTGTAACCCATGAACAGGTAATTGTAGTAGCTGGGTATCACCTTGGAGCAGGCAGGTATGCTCTGCAGAATGCCCATCAGAGCGTTGACCGTTCCGATGCCGACAACAGTCTGGGCAGCGCGTCTGCGCCACTTCTCGTCGGTAAGCGTCGCGCCTATCGCATAGAATCCGATATAGCCTATGATAGTAACAAGGCCCTCGGCTCTGTCAAGATAACCCAGAATGGCGCTCATAATGTCTCCCGAAGAGAGAGCCGAAACGACCGCCGAAATGAGTATCGCCACAAATATAATCGCAGCCTTGTTTTTCTGTATGATGATCTCCTTTTTAACACAGCAGATCATATAGATCAGCATTCCGAGAAAGCCCGCGCAGATAAGCAGGGTCATTATCAGAAAAGCCGCAGTATCATTTCCGTCGTTGTGCAGCATACTGTAAGTACCGCCGCTGCCCAGAGCCTTCGATACATAATAAGGCACCGAAGACAGCGCAACGAGTATCATAGCGATCATGCTGTAAACGCCGCAGAGTTTTCTGGCACCCTCCGTCGACATATTGATTATAAAATCCGAATTGCTTGACGAATTAAACAGATGCTTATGCTGTTTATGCCTATCGGATTG
>CAMVIL010000089.1 GCA_947167535.1 uncultured Ruminococcus sp.
AGTTTGAGCAAGAAACTCAGGATACCCGAAAACTCCCCTCTGAGACCGTTTGTCGATAACGGCTGTTCCTTCGATGGTTTCTCTGATCTTCAGGTGCTGGCACTTATTCTGGAAGATATTTTAGGCAGGAAAAAGTATGACATCGAAAAGCTCGCAGAGGCTCTTCTTGCAGATAATAGGACACTCGGCGGCGTTGTTCACGCATCCTCAAAGTCGCTCACGAAATACATGGACTTCGATGACGTTGTGAAGTTCAAGCAGATTGGCGCGATGCACAGATACATCATGCATGAGCGCTGCAAACTCCCGATCAAATTGTCCGATAATGATTCGCTCAAAGCGCTGCTTTCGGCCGTATTCTTCGAGGAACGAGAAGAGGTGGTGTATGTCTTTCCTGTAGTCAAAGGAAAGATCGTGGCGGAGTATCCCGTTGAAAGCGGCAGTGAAAGTTCCGTCAGCCTGTCGGTGCGCAGTATCAGGAACAGGCTTGAAAATACCTGCGGCTGCACCGAATTCATAATGGCGCACAATCACCCCGACGGCAATGCCGAGCCTTCCGAGCAGGACATGATCGTCACCGGAAGCATCTACGACGCGCTTGGCAAGCAGGGATATAAGCTGCTCGTCCATTACATCTACACCAAAAACGCCATAACGCCGATCTCGCCCGAGAAGGCGTATACGTCATATTTCTTTTTCAAATAAAAAGCCCCGCGGATATCGGGGCATAAAAAAGTCTCCGACCGAGATCGGAGACTTAATTCTTTTTACAAGCTGATTACTTAGCGAGAGACTTAGCAAGAGCAGACTTCTTTCTTGCAGCATTGTTCTTGTGGAGAATGCCCTTGGTGCAAGCCATGTCTACCTTTCTGATAGCCTCCTTAACAACAACTTCCTTGTTGTCAGCGTTGTCAGCAACTGCCGCAGCAGCCTTCTTGAGAGCAGTCTTGAGGTCGCTCTTTACAGCCTTGTTTCTAGCAGCCTTCTCAGCGTTAACTCTTACTCTCTTCTTTGCAGATTTGATGTTTGCCATAAGTGTTTTACCTCCCTTTTTGCGCGACAGTAACTGCCGTGCGAATAGTTTCCGCTTATTCGGATAAACTAACTGCATGACTGAGAGGGAACATACAGATAGCTATTTAAACAAGCATTGTGAATATTATATCATATTTTTTCTCAGATTGCAAGCCTTTTTTTGAAGAAATTGCAAATTTTTTATATAAACTTTTTAGGCATATATAACAAAATTAGTATAACGAGAAGGAGTGGAGAAATGGCACTGAATACAGACCTTGCCGTGGAGTCATTCCGCGGTCTGTCAGATGCCTCCCGTATTTCGGGAGTGGTTTCCGAAGAATACTACGACAGCGACGCCGCAGCGACTGTCAGCAGGACAGAGATAATCTCTGGCGAAGCTGCCGAGAAGCTGGGAAAACCGAAGGGCGTCTATATCACGATAGAATGCGATAAGCCGCTTAGCGAATACGCGGGGGATATGGTGACTCAGCAGCGCGTCGTGCTTATTTCTGAATGCATTTCCGAAGTCTGCGCGGCAAGCGACGAAACGCTGGTGCTGGGGCTCGGCAACAGAGATATCACCCCTGATGCGCTGGGTCCTCTGATCGCCGAGAGGATCTTCGCCACACGGCATATCAAACGCTGTGCTTCTGAGTTTTTCGGACTCGGCATGGCGCAGGTGTCCGCTGTGTCGGCGGGAGTCATGGCAAAGACGGGCATCGAATCTCAGGAGATCGCCTCATCCCTCTGCAAAACTGTCTCGCCCGCGCAGGTCATAGTCTGTGACGCCCTTGCCTGCGCCGAGCCTTCTCACATGGGCAGGACTATCCAGCTCTGCTCGACAGGTATATCTCCAGGAAGCGGCGTGGAAAACGCCCGCGCCGAGCTCTCAGAGCGATTTCTCGGCGTCCCCACAGCGGCGATAGGAATACCCACTGTTTCACGCCTGATGTCCGACGACACCCGCTTCGACAGCCTGATGGTCACTCCGCGACAGATAGACAAGCTGATAAAAGCAGGCGCGGAACTCATCTCCACGGCGATAAACAGCTTCCTTCACCCCGAACTGACCGCAGACGAGATCAATTCTATCCTGTGGTGACCTTACAGCTTCTTGAAAAAGCTGACGTGGGTCTCAAGCTCCCCGAATCCGTTCTTCTTGTAGAATCTGTACGAGGGCTTGCCGCTGTCTGTCTGGAGAAATATCCCCGCGACACCGCGCTTTTTAATGTCCTCTTCGATCATAGCCATAAATCTTGAGCCGATGTTTTGCCTCTGCATATCGGGAGATACGCAGAACTCCTCGATGATGTAATTGGTGCCTTCCCACCAGTGCCTCAGCATCCCGAGGGAGACAGCCGCCAGCTTTCCGTCGATCACAAGACCGTAGTTGAGTTTGTTCCGTGAGCCTGAGACATCTTTTATGTATTCCATCAGTTGTTCGGTGTCGCTCCAGTCGTCGTTCCAGGGCTCGCCGGCAAAGGCGGATCTGTAAAGCTTGGCGACCTCTTCAAGAGAACTGTCGTCCAGCTCGATAAAGCATTCGTTTGTTTCCATGTTTCAGATCTCCTTATGCAATTGTTTCCGAAATTGATTATAACACATTTGCCTCGTAATGTCAAAAAAACACTTCCGACCAAAAAATCGGAAGTGCTTTTTCGTTTTTTGAGAAGAGCCTTGAAAAAGGCTTTGTTATCATTCGGTAGGAGTATCGGAGATCTTGGTGTTAGCCTCGTTGATAAGGAAGTCAACAGCCTTCTCGTTAGCAGAACGGCACTCGGTCCAAGTGGTAGCGCCGCCGCCGGTAACCATTGTAGCCTGAGATACTGTCATCATAAGAGCGTCCATCTCGGAGGATACGCCGCTCTGGAAGTCGAATACAGGGTTGGCAAGAGCCATCTCGTGGATCTTGTTCTTCATGTCAACCATGTCCTGATTCCACTTGTACTCCTCGGTGAGAGTCTTTTCGGTGATCTCCTGAGTGTTGTTCTTAGCTACCATCAGGCAGTTCATGTAAGCTGCAAAGCCGTCGGGATTGGGAGCGCCCTTGCAGAGGTTGAAGCCTTCAACTCTGGAGGAGATGTAGTATGTATCGCTGTCGGGATCTCTGGGCATCGGAACGAACATGATCTCGCCTGCCTCAACATCACCGAAGGGCTTAGCATTCTCAACAGAGCACTCAATACCCCACAGACCAACAGGGATAAACAGGGTCTGATAGGTGCCGAGACCTTCACCGGTAGTACCGTCGCCTCTGGTGCTCCAGTTGTTGGAGGAGCGGTCGAATACAACGCCGGACTGCTTCTGGAGCTCGTACATGAAGTTCTGTACCTTTTCGATCTGAGGATCAGCCATGTAGTTTACAAGCTTACCGTCCTCAAGTCCTATCATCGGCTTGCCGCAGGACTCGGAGATAGCCTTAACATACCAATAACCGTCAAGACCTGCTCTGTCGCTGCCTTCAGCGCCGCTGGAGATGAAGTCGTCGATCATATCCTTGAACTTGTCCCAGGTCCACTCGTCATTAGCAAACAGCTCAGCAGGATCGTCGAGACCGTTGTCAGCGATGGTAGTGGTGTTGTATACGCAAACGTAGTTGGGAGATACGTCGATAACAGCTACATAGTGCTTGCCGTTGAAGAGGAACTGATCGCTGGAAGCCTTGGTCTCCTGCCACAGATCAGAATCCAGATCGATAACGTCATCGATGGGATCGAACATTCCCTTGATAGCGCCCTTGGGGAAAGTATCCATATCGGAAGCAGGGAAGAAGTCAGGAGAGTTCTTGCCCATAACCTGCGAAGCAAGGTCGTCGTAACGGGTGTTCCATGTGGTCTGGACCCACTTGATCTTACCGCCGTACTTCTGCTCGAACAGCTCAAGTCCGGGAGACTTAACAGCACCGTCGGTAGGATTGATATCATAATGTGCGAGCCACTTCAGTTCCTTGTTCTCAAGCTCGATATCAGGCAGCTGATCCTTCAGCTCGCTGATAGTTTCCTTATCCTCTTCGGAAAGGTCAACACCGGGCTTGGTGGTAGCTTCTTCCTTGCCTTCCTTCTTGGAAGGGCCGCAGGAAATAAGCGATGCAGCCAAAGTCAGAGCAAGAGAGCCTGCTAAAAGTTTCTTCATTGTTTTCATCGGATAAAAACCTCCTAAAAATCTAAAAGTATAAAATACCTGTTTTACATTACGAACCAATAACATTATAGCAAAAATGTGATATCTTTTCAATCGGCATTTTGCAATATAAACCCCCAACATTTTTAAGCGTTTTAGACAAATACTTCGGGTTGCATGATACGAATACGATTACAGAAAACGATTACCAAAAACTAACGCAATCAATTATCAAAAAGTTTACATAATCGTTCCGAACGCTGAAAGGACATTCTTCGAGAATATACAAGCCCTCGAGGATGAAATCAACGGGGCTGTGTTCAAATTATTATATATTCTTGGTGAAATTTCCAAACTCTGCGGATCACCTGATAAACTTGTCCTTGTATTCGGAGTATCTGACGCCGGTGATATCACTGCCCTTAAGGATGATATCCCTGATGATCCCACTTTCATTTCTCTCAAAAGCCGACGGAGAAAACAGCGCCAGATCATTCTCGGGATCGCAGAAGGGGAGCGTCAGCCTAACTGTCAGACCGTCCTCGTTTTTTGTAAACCCGAGTGAACCACCGTGCCTCAAAGCAAAAATATCGGCGATGGCTATGCCAAGACCTTCGCTGTCACCGCTGTCATTCCTGCCGGAGAATACCTGCCTGCTCTTTTCAAGCAGCTCGGTGTCGGCAGAAGAGCCGTTGTCGGTTATGTCTATACATATCTCGTCATCATGTCTGTACGCCTTGAGCGTGATCTTCTTGATCGGAGCGTCGCAGTAGAGCCACGCATTAGAGAGGAGATTAGAAACGCAAAATCCCAGTCCCGCCTTGTAAACACGGCAGAATAAGCCTTCTTCGCAGAGAAATTCAAACTCGGCGTCTGTCCTGCAGGAGATAAGCTTGCTGTATTCGCTGCAGGTGCGGTTGAGGGTGGCGTAGATGTCCGAGCAGGGCTGTGCCTTTTCGGCAGAGAGTATCATGAACAGCGCAGTCTTGTTTGAAAAGGAAGACATGATCCGCCTTATACCCAGCTCGTCAGGGTCGATACCCGCAGCCGATGTTCTTTCGGCAAGCTCGGAAATGATCTCCTTCAGCTCGTTGTTCTGCCGTGCGTATTCTCTGAAAGCTGCCAGCGGGGAAGCAATGTCCAGAACGGCTTTTGCATCGTACACTTCAAAGAGGAAGTAAGTGATCCTTCCGCCGAGCTTCACCGGAGTTATCTTCAGAGTGTCACCGCTTCCAAGCGCGATGCTTATCTCTTTGTCGGGCTTCTGATTTATAGCTTTTTTGTCAGCAGAGAGCAGCAGATCGCTGATCTTTCTGTCTGAATTTGTCCATATAGTCTCGAGATTGTAGTCGGTCAGAAATGCCTCGCGGCCTGCGTTTTTCATGATCTCGATCAGTATGCCGTAGTCTTTTTCACCCATAGTATGCCTTTCGGAACAGACGTTGTCCGACTGAAACAGAGACGGAACGACGTATGAAATATTAATAAATCGTTATTTTATAAAACGGATGAATTATATCATCGCTGAATATCCATGTCAATTTTCATGTTTTACTCTGATTTTTTGTAATAATCTACAAAATCAGAGCCGATACCGACTTGCTGCCGCCTTTATAATATCACAAATAGTGATATTTTTACCACCATTCGACGTTTTAGTACGCTTTTGTTAATCATGCGTTCATATATCAAAGATCCATCTTTTGTTGAAAATACCGTACTCTCTTGTGTGTGCAACGTGATAATTCGGTGATTTTTACATTGACTTTCCATTGAAAATGTCTTATAATTATTATGGGCAGAATTGTCCGAACATATCCGATGTATTTCGGAGAAATATACATTTAAATGGAGGTAATAATATGCCTAGATTTTGCGGAAATTGCGGCAAGCCCGCAG
>CAMVIL010000090.1 GCA_947167535.1 uncultured Ruminococcus sp.
GTTCGGCGACCTCTCTCTTTCAAGATCGAACTTCGAGATCACTTCCGTTAACGGCAGCACAAGACTCGGCAACAAGGAATTTCAGATGCTCGAATATATGATGCGCAACCCGCATATGCTTATCTCCACCGAAAAGTTCATGGAGAAGATCTGGGGCTTTGACAGCGATACCGAGATCAGCGTGGTGTGGGTGTATATCTCATATATCCGCAAGAAACTTGCTTCCGTCGGGTCGAAGGTCACTATCCGCGCCGCAAGAGGCGCAGGTTACAGTCTGGAGTATGACGATGCTTAAAAAGCTTAGCCTCAGGTTTTCAATTGCCGCGATAGCAGCGCTGTTCGTGATAGAAATGCTTCTGCTTATAAACGGGCTGAACCTCTGCCGCGCTCTCAAAGAGTCGGACGAGGCTCTTGATATGCTTGTCAAAAACGACGGCAAGCTTTCCTATCGCGGCCGCGAGGAGTACTTCGTCCCCCGCGACCAGCCCCGCGAGGACGGCGATGACGAGAATGTCTTTGCCCCCGAGCCGCCCGAAGATATGTCCTTTGAGAAAAAGAACGACGGCAGATTCTTCAACGATAAGCGCTCCGACACCGAGCAGAAGTTTATCATCCGCTATTTCTATGCAAAGATAGACAGCAGCGGCGAGGTCACTTTCCTAAACACGGGGCACATCGCGACGATATCCAGCGAAACGGCGCAGAAGTACGCCCTCGACGTCTACAAAAACGGCGACGAACGCGCATTCTATAACGGCATGGAGTTCCGCTACGCCGTCAGAAAACACAGCGACGGCAGCGCTCTCGTCGTGTTCTACGATTTCAGCACGGGCATCGCCGCCGCCCTCTTCACAGCCAGACTCTCGGCAGCGATCGCGCTGGGTCTGCTGGTGGTGTTCTCTGTGATAATCATACTGGTGTCAAAGCGGGTAGTTCGTCCCGTGGTGCGCAATTACGAAAAGCAGCGCCGCTTCATCACAGACGCAGGCCACGAGCTTAAAACTCCCCTTGCGATAATCCGCGCCAACACCGAGGTTCTCGAGATGACGGGCGGTGAGAACGAGTGGACGCGCAGCACGATAAACCAGACCGACCGCCTGAGCGAGCTTCTCGGTCAGATGCTGATGCTCGCCAAGTCCAGCGAGAGCCAGCGGGTCAGCTTCAACGAAGTGGATATGTCCGCGATGGCCAACGAGTTCGTTGACGATTTCTCGATACTATGTATGTCCAAGGGCAAGCCTCTCGAGGCAGAGATAGCCGACGGCGCAGTAGTTCTCGGCGACGAGAAGATGCTCAAAATGCTCATCTCGACGCTTCTTGAGAACGCCGTCAAGTACGGCATGGAGGACAAGCCCATAGAGTTCAAGCTGAACGTGAGCCCCAAGCACCTTAAGTTCAGCGTGTCGAATCTGTGCTCCGACCCGCCTCAGGGAGATACCGAGCAGCTGTTTGACCGCTTCTACCGCGGCGACAGCTCCCGCACCCGCGAGACAGGCGGAAGCGGCATAGGCCTGTCGATAGCCAAGACGGTCACCGACGCACACAAGGGCAAAATAAGCTGCACGGTGGAGGGCGAGCGTGTGACCTTCAAGGTCAAGCTGCCTCTTAAACCCGCCGACAAGAAAGCCTCAAAGCGCCGCCTGAAAAGTGAATAATGAAAACCTAGCTGACAGCACGGATTTGTCGATTCATACAAAATTGACGATTCCGTGCTTCTTTTTGTTGAAAAAAGCAAAGATTTGTGGTATAATTGTTGTGGTATCAAATTTGCCGCGGTTTGAAAGGCGCAAGGGGGCGAAGCCCCTGTTGCTGACCGAGTAGATCAATAGGGAAGTCGGTTTGAATCCGACGCAACTGCCATTACCGTGTATGTTCTTAAAGGGTACGCCACAGCACCGTGAAAGCGGTGCGGTCATTGCAGCATTCAGCTGTGAGAAGGCGGCGCACCTAAGCAGTTGATTCTGCGGAGCATGAGTCGGGAGAACTGCCGCGGCAGGTCTGCGCTCACATCGGGCGCGGGTTTAGCTTTATCCGCTTTGGGCAAATTCGTCTGCCGTGTCACGGCGGCGAGGGGAAGGCGTAAGGTCAGTTTGTTCCGGAATATCTGCGTCGGGGTGCGGCTCACGAAAAAAATCGTCGGGCTGTACCGTTGTTTGGTTTGCGCACTTTTTCGGGAGCTTGGCGTTCTTTACGGCTTTTCGCAGGGCGGAGAGCCGTTTTTTGATGCCGAGATCTTTTGAAAGGAGTCTTTTAAATGAAAGGACTTATGAAAAAAGCAGCTGCTATGGCTGCTGCCTGCGTGCTCTCGGTCAGCGCGCTCCCTACCGCTGCTTCGGCTTTCGGCGGGGTAACGACAGTTGATACGCCCAAGGTAAAGACCGACACCGTCCTCAAGTGGGCGCAGCAGATCTCCGTGGGCTGGTCTAATTCTCCCAGTATGCCCGCCATCAACGGCGACGAGATCGTTTATGTAGCTTCCAACAAGCTTCAGGCTCTGGACAAGAACACCGGCAAGAAGCTCGAGAAGACCGCAGACCTTGCTGCGAGCTTCAACTCCTACGGTGTAGTTCCGCCTCTGGCTGCCGACGGCAAGATCTTCGTTGCTATGGGCAAGGGCACCGTTCAGGCGTTTGACGCCGAGACCTTCCAGTCGCTGTGGGTATACCACGACGAGCTGGGCGGACAGTCCAACTCCGAGATGGTCTACAAGGACGGCTATCTCTACACAGGCTTCTGGAACAGCGAGACTGCCGATGCAAACTTCGTATGCATCCCCACCGAAGACAAGAACACCGAGGACGGTCTTGAGGAGCAGCAGGCAGCATGGAAATACACCACTGCAGGCGGCTACTACTGGGCAGGCGCTTATGTCTCCGACGATCTGGTAGTGTTCGGCACCGACAACGGCGTGTCTGACGGCGACAGCAAGGGCAGCAAGCTCGTGGCTGTAAAGAAGAACGAGAGCATCGAGGCTGGCGAGGCTGTTGTAAGCTCCGAAGTCGATAATCTGTTCGGCGACCTGCGCTCGGCTATTACATACGACGAGAGCACAGGCTATTACTTCGTGACCTCCAAGGGCAAGCTGCTTATCCGCTTCCGCATCGAAGGCGGCGAGATAAAGAATGTTCATTCTCTGGTGCTCCCCGGCGCTTCCACCTCTACTCCCATTGCGGCTAACGGCAGAGTATATGTCGGCGTTTGCGGCAAGGGTGCTTATCAGGAGTACTCGGGTCATCAGATCGCTGTCATCGACGCCAAGAGCTTCGAGATGGTATACGGCGTGCAGACAAACGGCTACTGCCAGTCCAGCGCCCTCGTTTCCAACAAGGACGGCGAGAATTACGTTTACTTCACTGCAAACTACACTCCCGGAAGAGTTTACGTTCTCCACGACAACGCTTCGATGACCGCTCCCGAGAAGACCGAGACCGTCACCCAGGCCGACGGCAGCACCGTTGAAGCCTGCCCGACCCTCTTCACTCCCGTAGGCAGCCACGCTCAGTACTGCCTGTGCAGTGTTGTAGCCGACGAGAACGGCGACCTGTTCTTCAAGAACGACTCTGGCGCTGTATTTGCGCTGGGCAGCAGACTTGACAAGGTCGAGGTAAGCGGCAAGACCCTCTACAAAGAAGGCGAGACTCTCGACAAGTACACCGTTACCGCTACCTATGCCAACGGCGTGCAGAAGGACATCACCGACGTTGCTATCGCAGGCGAGGACAACGCTGCCGGCGAGCTTAAAGCAGGCAAGGGTGAAGTAAGCTTCGGCTTCGACGGCATGGAGTACGGCGACACCGACACCGAGACTGGCCACGAGTACGACGCAGTTTACGGCGAGCTGGAGTACACCGTTCTCAGCGGCGAGGATTACGACAGACTTCAGGACACCATCGCGGCTATCGACGCTATCGGCGAGGTTACTCTCGACAGCAAGGAAGCCATCGACAAGGCGTTTGAGCTGTACAACGGACTCAGCGATGACGCAAAGGAATTCGTCACCAACTACCAGACTCTCGAAGACGCAGTACAGAAGTACAATGACCTTTATGAGGAATCCCTCAAGGTCGGCAAGGTTGTCATCAAGGACAGCTACACCTGCACCGACAGCGCTATCCGCATCAACTGGAACGCTGTTGAGAACGCAGACGGCTATGAGGTATTCTACAAGAACAAGGCTACAAACGAATTCGAGATAGTTGCCGACGTAAATGCAAAAACCCTGACTCACAAGGAGAAGTTCCTCCAGTCCGCAAGACTCTGGAAGTTCAAGGTACGCGCATACAAGAAGGTGAACGGCGAGAAGAAGTACGGCGCATTCTCGGCTGTAAAGCTCACAGCTACCAAGCCCGATCAGGCGGAGATCGTCAAGAAGAACTGCGTGACCGCAAAGCACACCATCAAGGTGGCATACAAGAAGGTCGCAAGAGTTGACGGCTATCAGGTACAGCTGTATGATGCAGCCGACAAGAAGTGGGTGACCGCTAAGTGGGTCAAGGACGGCAGCAAGACCAAGGCTGCGGTAAGCGGTCTTGTATCGGGCGAGAGCTTCAAGTTCCGCGTAAGAGCCTTCAAGACCGTTGACGGCAAGAAGATCTACGGCAAGTTCTCGAAGACCATTAAGCTTTCCACCAAAAAGTAATAAATCATAACTGACTTTGCCGAAGGGAGGGCAGCGCATGAAACAAAAGTACATTTCCCGCACAGCGGCAGTCGTGTTCGCGGCGGCGGCGGTATTTGCGGCGGCGGGACTCAGGCTTTCAGATACCGCGAGACCCGAAAGCGCTGCTTTTTCTCCCATGCCTCAGACAGCGGCTGAAAACACCGCATTGAGTGCCGAAGATAATGATGCTTACGGCACTTCCGAGGATAACGGCAACAGTGAAAGTGATGACAGCATAACGGATAACAGCTCGTCGGAGTGCGCAGATGACGCGGACTCCGACGGGTTCTCGCGGCTGTCCGAGGACAACAGCACCTCGGACGGCGGCGAGAGCCGCAGCGACAATGGCAGCCGGAGACAGCTTACACCCGACAGTCGTTCGGCTCCCGAGGACGAGCTCCCCGGCACCGACCCTCAGGATGGCGACGACACCGACGAACAGCTCTTCACGACGAGCATACGCGACGGCGAGCACGTTTCCTACAGCCTCTATTCATTTACGATAACCCATCTCAACAAAAGCTACAAGCTGAAAACGCTGAATGTCAAGGTAAACGGCAGAAAGGTCCCATGGTCGGGAAGCGTCACCCTCGCTACGGGCAGCAACAGCATCAGGATATACGCTTCCTATACCGACAGCGACGGGCGGGTTCATTCCGGCTTCCGCGAGTACACCGTCTGGCTGGACAGCGCCGACAGCAAACCGGACGATAATGACAGCACTCCCGACAGCTCTCCCGACGAGAGCAAGCCCGAGGACAGCGTCCCCGAGGAGACGACCGAGCCGAGACTCGTGACCGACCTTTCGGACATGACGACATCATCGGAGAGCGTCAGCTTTATGGCGTACATTGAAGGCGGCGACAATGCCGAGCTGAAAGTATACATCGGCGGACGAAGACTATCTCCCGAGGACGGCGGCGGGTATACCTGTCCGCTGAACATCGGGCTGAACACGATAAAGCTCAAAGGCTCTGCGGACTTCGGCGGCGAGGAGTACCGATTCGAGCAGAGCTTTACCATAAGACGCATCGCCGAGACAACTCCCGAAACTGCGCCGCGGATATCCTATCATAACGTCCCCGACAGCGTGCGCGGAGACACCTACACCCTCGACCTCGTGGCCGAGGACTGCACCGGCGGCAGGATATACGACAACGGCATCACCGTACTTCTCAACGGCGCCGAGATAAAATGCAGCTGGATCGGCGAGTACACAAGCTACCTGCTGAAACTGTCGGGCGGCGAGAACACCCTCGACATCCGTATCAGGGACAGCGAGGGACGGACGGCGGATTACTCTTTTGTGATAACCTGCTCCGCTGCCGCCGACGGCGAG
>CAMVIL010000091.1 GCA_947167535.1 uncultured Ruminococcus sp.
GGATAATAACAGCATAAGAACGACCCCCGAAGTTTTGCGCTTCGGGGGTTTTTGATTGCAAAAAAGAACGGCGGGAGTGCCGTTCTTTTTTATTATTTAAATCAATATCAGTAAGCTTTATTATAGCCGTTATCTTCAGCATAAGCATTCCAGTCGTCCCAGTCAGCTTTACCATCACCATTACCTGCATCGTCTACGTCATTCATGAAAGATTTATAGTCATCATCATTGTCATTCTCATAATTGCCGTATCCGGTATTTCCATCGTCATAGCTTCCGGAATCTCCATCACAAGAAGTGAATGAAAATGCCATTGTAAAGCATAATAATACTGCCACAAATAATGAAATCCTTTTTTTTCATATTGATCCCTCCTATTATCTAGCCGTCATATTCATGAGAGAAACCACAGCTTCCACAATAGTAGGCTTTCTTCTTTTTGCCAAGTGCACCACCGACAAGTCCAACAGGACCTAAAAGAATTCCACCTACAGCTGCTTTGCCAACACTGAATCCCTTTTTTGAGGTATCCACTAGTTTCCACTTTTCACTTTCGCCACACATCGGACATTTACTTGGTGCATAAGACATGCTATCAACTCCTTTTTAACAGATTATACATTCATATAAATGTATCTCTATTTGTATTATAACACTCATCTGATTGTAAGTCAATAACATTCAAATGAATGTGTGGTAAAATCTACATAATAAACAATACAGGGAGTGGGAATTTATGTATTATTATCAGCACATAAGGGATATAAGGGAAGACAACGACCTGTCTCAAAAACAGGCGGCGGATATTCTAGGTATCACACAGCAGCAATACCAACTCTACGAATCCGGCAAGCGCGAAATGCCGATGCACCACTTTATCACCCTTGCCGACCACTACGGCGTGAGCCTTGATTATCTAGCAGGACGGCAAAGGTACAGCGGGAAAATAATACTGGACGAATGATAAGACCCCCGATGCCGCAGCACCGAGGGTCACAATTGTTTTATTAAGTCTCTCACATCATCGAAAGTATCCCCGCCTTGGCAAGCAGGCTGATGGTGGTCATGATGGCTCCCGCGAGGAGAACGCCGCTCATTACTGCGGTGATGCTCTTCTTGAAGTCGAGGTCGAGCATACTCGCGGCGAGGGTGCCCGTCCACGCTCCCGTGCCGGGGAGCGGTATGCCTACGAACAGCAGCAGCGCTATGTAGATGCCGCGGCCGGCTTTGGACTGCAGCTTTTCGCCGCCGTGTTTGCCCTTCTCGAGACACCATGTGAAGAACTTTCCGATGTACTTCTTGTCACAGCCCCACTCCAGCACCTTGCGGGCGAAGAAGAATATCACCGGCACCGGCAGCATATTGCCTATCATGCAGATGATGAGCGTCATGTGCCACGGCAGTCCCATGCTCACACCGGCGGGCACGCCGCCGCGCAGCTCGATGAGCGGCACCATTGATATCAGAAACGTTATTATGTACTTTTTAAGCATGAAACTCCGCCTTTCATATGTCGGGGTATTAGTCGTCAAACATTGATAGTATAGCATATAGTTATTTCTGAATTGTAAACAGATAAAATATTTTATGTGAAATAACACTTTCGCGGGCAGCTGCATATAATGAAATATCCCGCAGAACTGGAGGCAGACAGCTATGAGCAACGATATGAAAAGACCCGTGATACTTTGCGCAGGCTCGGATAAGCGGCAGGTTTCCGCAGCGCAGGCGCTTGCCCGTCTGGGGCGGGTGTACTGCTTCGGCACCGACGACTCGGCGGAGGGCACCGCCATGCTGGGCAGGCTCTCGGATATGCCCGAAAAAGCGCAGCTTCTGGTGCTGCCCGTGCCCTGCAATACGGGACTGCGTATACCGTCGTCGGCGGGCGCCCTCGACTGCTCCGAACTGGCAGAACACCTCGGCAGCGGCGCTCTGGTGGCAGGCGGCATGATGAACTCCGAGCTTAGAAACTTCTTCAAAGAGCAGGGCTTCGACACCGCGGACTACTTCCAAAACGAGGCACTGGTGCTGAAAAACTGCATACCCACCGCAGAGGGGGCGCTGGAGATAGCGCTCCGCGAGCTTGACGTTACCGTCAGCGGACTTCCTGTGCTTATAGTCGGCTGGGGGCGTGTGGCTAAGGCCTGCGCGAAGCTCTTCTCGGCGGTCGGCGCGGAAGTTTCGGTCACAGCGCGAAGCGCCGCCGCCCTTTCGGAAGCGTCCTCGCAAGACCACGGAGTCTTCCCTCTTGCAGAGCTTATTCTCAACGCCGCAGGCTTCGGGCTTATCATCAACACGGTGCCGGCAATGGTCATAACGGCAGAGGTCGCTGACCGCGTGAGCGGTGACTGCCTTATCATCGACCTCGCTTCAAAGCCCGGCGGCACCGATTTTACAGCCTGCGACGCGCGGGGAGTACGATATATCCACGCTCTCGGTCTGCCCGGAAAATGCTCACCGAAAACGGCGGGCGGGATAATCGCCGACACGGTGATACAAATATTCAAAGAGAGGAGCGACAGCAATGTCACTTGAAGGAAAACGGATAGGCTTTGCGGTCAGCGGCTCATTCTGCACCTTTTCGAGAGCGTTTGAGCAGGCAGGCAGGCTTCGCGGAATGGGAGCGGCTGTCACTCCCGTCATGAGCTTCAACGCTTCATCGCTGGACACACGCTTCGGCAAGGCGGCGGACAACGTGGCGAAGCTGGAAGAGCTCTGCGGCAGCAAGGCTATCCTTACTCTCGAGGACGCCGAGCCCATAGGGCCGAAGGGGATGTTCGACATCTACGTCATATGCCCCTGCACCGCCACCACTATGGGAAAGCTCGCCAACGCCATCTACGACACACCTGTGACGCTGGGCGCCAAAAGCCACCTGCGAGGCGGCAGACCCGTGCTGATAGCGCTGTCCACCAACGACGGGCTCTCCGCAAGCGGCGTCAACATCGGCAGGCTCATGAACACGCGGCACTATTTCTTCCTGCCATTCGGGCAGGACAACGCCGTCAAAAAGCCCAACTCGCTGACGGCGGAGCTGGAAAAGCTTCCCGAGGCGATAGAAGCGGCGCTGGGCGGCAGACAGCTTCAGCCGCTGATAGCCTGACAGACTTAAAGCGCGGGACTACTTTTTGTCCTGCGCTTTAGTTATTTTAGTACCGGGGAAATAGCACAGCAGGATATCCTTCGCCGAGCTTCCCGACTTCGCAAGCTCGTTGGCGCCGTACTGGCTCATGCCCACGAGATGTCCGCACCCGCGGACGGTGAACCGCCACCTGCAGTCCTTGTGCCGGACGGTGAAGTTCTGGGAGCGCAGACCCAGCAGAGAGCAGAATTCCTCGGCGGGATAGACTCCGTCGCCCACCCTCACCGTCAGCACGGTGCCGCTATCGCTTACAGCCTCGGGGCGGAACAGCTCCTCAGGGTCGTCACCTGCGCTTCCGAAGCGCTCCTCGAGTCGGGCTTTCAGCTCCTCGTCGGAGTAGTCGGCGCGGCTGATACATTCTTCCAGAGCCTCGTCCTGCCCGCTTTTCACCGACGCGAGGTAGGGTATGTCCTCCCCCCACATGGTCAGCGCGGACTCGGTGACCCCCGAAGATATGGCGTGGAACGCCACCAGTATAGGTCTGCCGTCGTAGGTGAGGGTCAGCGGCTCGGCTCTATCGGCGGCGGCGGATATCTTCTCCAAAGCCCCGCTGTAACCGTCGCCGTAGACCTGACGCGCCTGCGCTTCGGTGAAAAACGCCTGATAGAGCGTGCCGTCGTCGCTCATGTCGGCGCCGTGGAGTTCGGCGGTGGGACTTTCAGATTCGGACAAGCGCCTGCTTCGGGCGTAGGTAGCGGCCAGCACCGCCTGAGCTTCAAGTGCGGCGGGCTCAAAATCGGCGGGCATCTGCGCCATCACCGCCCCCACGATATAGTCGTGCATCGACATAGTCTCAGTCTCACCGCTCTCTGTGAGGTAGATGCTCACCGTCTCCCCTGCCGCCGACTGAGCGGGCACGCTCTTCTTTGCGTACCCCACCAGCGGTATCAGCAGAAAAATCAGAGCTGTTGCCGCAATAATCTGCAAATGTTCCTTCATGTCGGATCACTCCCCTTGACAAAAGATTTAAAATAGTGTACAATAGAAGGGTATAATATAAAATGAAAGTAGGTTGATGTATATGGCTAATGAGGCCGCAAGAAATATGCTGTATCAGCAGTTTGTCACCAATAACGCTATCGACCCCAGGCTGTATGATAAATATACTGTTAAAAGAGGACTGAGAAACGCCGACGGAACAGGCGTCACCGCAGGACTTACCAATATATGTAACGTTCACGGCTACGTTATCAATGAAGGTGAAAAATCGCCTATACAGGGCAAGCTGGTATTCAGAGGCTATGACATCAGAGATCTGGTAGCGAACGTGGTTGCCGAGGATCGCTTCGGTTATGAGGAGATAGTTTATCTCCTGCTGATGGGCAATCTTCCCACCCGCGAGGAGCTTGCCGCTTTCTCCGAGCTTATCGATGAGAACCGCGAGCTTCCCCACGACTTCTTTGAGGATATGATACTCAAGGCACCGTCGCGCAACATTATGAACAAGATGGCGCGTTCGATACTGGCGCTCTACTCCTACGACGACAACCCCGAGAACCGCAGTCCCGAATTTGAAATGGCTACTGCTATCTCGATAATCTCGAAGCTGCCGAACATCATGGTTTCTTCCTATCAGGTAAAGCGCAGAGTGTTCGACGGCGAGAGCATGATAATGCACCCCCTCAAAAAGGGTATGTCCACCGCCGAGATGATACTTTCGGCACTACGCCCCGACAGAAAGTTCACCGAGGAAGAGGCTAAGCTTCTGGACATCATGCTCATGATACACGCAGAGCACGGCGGCGGTAACAACTCTACCTTCACCTGCCGAGTACTGACCTCCTCGGGCACCGACCCCTACGCCGCATATTCGGCTGCTATCGGAGCGCTGAAGGGTCCCAAGCACGGCGGCGCTAACATCAAGGTAGGCGAGATGTTCGACTGCGTCAAGGAGAACGTCCACAACTGGGCGGACGAGGGCGAAGTCGCTGACTTCCTGAGAAAGATTCTCAACAAGGAAGCTTTCGACCACTCGGGTCTTATCTACGGTATGGGTCACGCGGTCTACACGCTGTCCGACCCGAGAGCCGTAATACTTAAGGAAAACGCTCACAAGCTGGCGGAAGGCACCGAATTCGAGAAGGAATTCAACCTGCTGGAGTCGATAGAAAGACTTACCCCCATTCTCTTCGCCGAGAAGAAGGGCGACGTAAAGACCATGTGCGCAAACGTGGATATGTATTCGGGACTCGTTTACAGAATGCTGGGCATCCCCGACGACCTGTTCACTCCGCTGTTCGCGGTGTCGAGAATGGCAGGCTGGTGCGCTCACCGCTTCGAGGAGATGGTGACGGGCAAGAGAATTATCAGACCTGCATACAAGTCGGTCATGAAGGAGCGCGAGTACATCCCGATGGATCAGCGCTGAGGCTCTTCCTCTTTAGTTAATTATACGCCGAGGGGCGGGAGTTTCTGGTCGAAACACCGCACAGCGGCACAATTTTCTGGTGTGATATATAATGATAAAAACTAATCTTTTTGAAGAAACAGCCGATAGAAAGATAGTGCAGAAAAAAGGCTGTCTTTGGGTGCTGGAGTATTCGAACGATGTGTCGGTAAGCCTGAACACAGCGATCTCCACATAGCTTGCTTCAAAAGTGGGAGAGCGCAAGCGCCACGTTATCGCGGAGCTTAACGGAAATGCAGTCATACTCCAGTCGGGACTGCTCCAGTGGTTCGCGGGAGACGTAAACGCTCAGGTGACAGCCAAGGGCAAGACGGATATGCTGAAGAAGATGGTGGGCAGCCGTGTCACAGGCGAGGCTTCGGTGAAGCCGAAGTTTTCGGGCAATGGCATCGTTATGCTGGAGCCGACCTACAAGTACGTCCTGCTGGAGGACAT
>CAMVIL010000092.1 GCA_947167535.1 uncultured Ruminococcus sp.
GCATTGAGCTTTGCGACTCTGGTAAGATCCTTGAAGCTTCCCGCCGAGAATCCCGCCTGCTTGTCGAGGGACGGGCTCTTGATATATGCGCTGGAGACGATATGCGCCAGCTGAGAGGTAAAGGCGATGATCTCGTCATGCTCTTCGGGGGATGACACAACGCATCTCGCGAAGCCCACTCTGTAGGCAAAGGCCGAGATCTCCTTGACGGCGGACATCTTGGTGTCGTCGGTAGGTGTCATGATAAAGCTCGCCTTCTCAAAGAGGTTATCAAGCGAATAAGCAAAACCCGAGAACTCACGGCCTGCCATGGGGTGGCAGCCTAAGAATCTCACGCCGACCTCCTCCAGCGGCTTCTCTACCGCTTCGACGATCTTCTTCTTCACGCCGCAGCAGTCGATGACGATACCGTCCTTCTTGAAGTCGTTCTTGTGCTCGAGGATAAAATCTATCGTCTGCTGAGGGTGCAGAGCCACTATTATGAGATCGCAGGTACAAAACTGCTCGGGCTCGATAAGACCGTCTACGGCTTCCTCTGCGATAGCCGCAGCCGCAGTCCCGCGGGAAATATCGTAACCGTATACCATTTCTTCCGTATTTTTCTTTATCGCTTTAGCCATCGAACCGCCTATCAGTCCGAGACCGATTATGCCAATTTTCATTTTTTACCACTATCCTTCTATCATTTTTGCAATTTAAAGCTTTCACTCTCTAAAGTATACCACAATTACAACCTCTTGTCAATTCCCTGATGTTGAAAAATTATGAAATTTTTTGGGTGATTTGCTGTCATATTATACAAACAGGCTGTGCGATACTATTGCATTTATACAAATATGATAAAAGCCGTTGACAAATGTGATGAAATGGTGTATAATAACTACAACAAGGGAGCGATTATGATCGCCTGTTCGGCGTGTATAATTAGCTATAGAATTATGAATGGGCGGGCGAAGGGCTCGCCCATGTTGTTTTATTCATTGCTTTAATAATTTAAACAGCAACAAAAAACCGACGGAGCATTTTTTGCCCTGTCGGTCGTTTTTATACCATAACAGCGATCAGCTTACTACGCTGTGCTTTACTCTGTCCTCTACCTCGCATCTCTTGGCGTTGTTGAAGCGGTCGAGAGTACCTACCAGATAGCCTGTGATACGTCTGATCCTCTGGAAAGGAACGTCGGAGAAGTGATAATCAACGTCAACATAGTCGCCGTCAACGGTGATATCCACAGACTCGATAGTCTTTTCGGGATAGATCTCTTTGCCCTGCGCGATGTAAGCGCTTATCTCTTTTTCGGAAAGCTTGCCGCCATTAACATTTACATTAACCATTTTCATTTCCTCCGTTTACCATCATATTTTTCTCTCATCTAAAGCACCCGATCATTTTGTTGTGGTGCATTATATATTATACCACTACATATTGTATTTGTCAATAGCTTTCAAACTATACAGATATACAATATCGAGTCAAAATATTGTGCAAACCTTACAATTGGTTAACGGAAAGAAATCTGATCGCTTACTATTAAACTTTCTGCGGCTCCGTCCACAACGGCGAGCGCCCGCGGATACGGGCAGCGGCGGCGGCTACCTTTTCTATAATGTAGTCCACGTCCTCTTCGGTAGTGTCGTCGCCGAGAGACAGGCGCAGACTGCCCCGGGCAAGCTCCTCCGGCAGCCCCATTGCTGTCAGCACGTGGGACGGCTCAAGAGAGCCGGAAGCGCAGGCCGCCCCCGACGACGCGCATATCCCCATCGTCTCCAGCATCAGCAGAAGGCTCTCGCCCTCGACGCCGCGCAGCGACAGGTTCACGTTTGAGCAGAGCCGCTGGGTGGGGTGGCCGTTCAGCCTCGTCTCGGGGATCCTGAGAAGCCCCTCGGCAAGCCTGTCCCTGAGCCGCGCAAGCCTTTCCGAACGTCCGCTGATGTCCTTTGTGATATCGGCAAGAGCCTGCCCCAGTCCGACTATGCCAGCGGTATTCTCGGTGCCAGCGCGTCTTCCACGCTGCTGCTCGCCGCCCAGGATAAACGGCGGCAGAGCTATCCCGCTCCTTATATAAAGGGCGCCGACTCCTTTCGGAGCGTGTATCTTATGTCCCGACAGCGACAGCATATCTATGTTCATAGCTGCTACGTCGATAGGTATGCTGCCCACTGCCTGAACGGAGTCGGTGTGGAAGAGCACTCCCCTCTCGCGGCAGATGCCGCCTATCTCCGCCACAGGCTGGATAGTGCCGACCTCATTATTGGCGGTCATCACCGAGACCAGACAGGTGTCCTCTCGCAGAGCGCTCTCCACCTGTTCCGCGCCAATGAGTCCGCTGCCGTCGGGGCGGAGATACGTCACCTCGAAGCCCTGCTTTTCAAGAGCACGGCAGCATTTCAGGACAGCATGATGCTCTATCATCGTCGTGACGATATGCCGTTTGCCCTGCTGTTCGCCCAGCAGCGCCGCCGATCTCACCGCCCAGTTGTCCGATTCGGTACCGCCCGACGTGAAGTATATCTCGTTGGGCTTGCAGCCAATAGACTCAGCCGATCTCCCGGAAGCCTGCAGCAGAAGCCTTGACGCCTCTCGTCCCATCTTGTGAACTGACGAGGGATTGCCGTAATGCTCGGTCATCATCGGGAGCATGGCCTGCAGCACGCTCTCGCTCACCTTTGTAGTAGCGGCGTTGTCGGCATATACAAAGCGGTTGCCCATATTGCATTCTCCTTTTCATACTTACTTACTATAATTATACCTCATTTTGTCCCGCTTTTCAAGTCGGTTCGGAAAGTTTACCTTTACGCTATGATCTCAGGCGAGTTAAATATGTATAATATGAAAAAATAGTAATAATTACTAATTATTTAGAATTTTACTTGACAAAACTGTGTATTTAGTGTATAATATATATTGTAGATTTGTATATTGACCGCAAAAGCAGCGATATCATCTGCCGCGCGGTAGATTTTCTTGAAAGGAAGTGCTATTATGTCAAACGAATCCAGAGCATTCAGACTTATTAACAATGTAAAACTTGAGGCAATCGTTCAGTCCGTTACAGCTTTTCTTAATGTTGAAAAACACATGGAGGTACAGAGCTCTCAGACTGTTGATGGGTATATCATGCAGGCGAGCCAGCCTCAGGACAGCTGGAAAACTCTTACGGGTACCCGCCTTGCCATCACCATCCAGATGATCCTCACGAACGACACTCTGAACGTAATGGTAGGCGAGGGCAACTGGTCGGACAAGCTCGGCGCAGGCGCTGTCGGTCTGTTTATCGCATGGCCTCTCGCTATTTCCGCAGGCTTCGGCGCATACAGACAGAAGAAGCTTCCTGCCGAGATCTTTGCTGTCATCGAAAAGGCGATCTACACAGGCGGTCAGCAGGCTGTTATCAACAGCGCAGGCTCCGTTGTGAACGAGGGTCAGATCTGCTGTCCCAACTGCAAGAAGATAAACCCCGCTTCATCGAAGTTCTGCAATCAGTGCGGTCAGGTGCTGAACTGTACCTGCCCCAGCTGCGGCAAGGAGATAGATATAGATTCTAAATTCTGCCCCCACTGCGGAAAACCGGTCTGATCTTTTTCGGATAATATTATCACGGATACCTCTCCGTGAATGAGGAGATGATAAAATGTCAAAAAAAGTTTTGGCAATTGACTTCGGACCTTATACGGGTCGTGCAATGATAGCCGATCTGCACGACGAAAAAATGGACATTGACGAGATCCTGAGATTCAACAATACTCCGGTCATCATCAAGGAGAATTTTTACTGGGACGTCCTCAGGCTGTTCCATCACATAAAACGATGTCTTATCGCGGCTAAGAAATACAACATCAAGAGTGTGTCGGTAGACGCGTGGGGCATGGATTTTGTTCTGCTGGATTCTGAGGGTATTCTTCAGGGAAATCCTGTTCACTTCAGAGACAAGCGGACTGTCGGCATGGTGGACTTTACCACCAAGACAGAGATCGACTCCGACAGGCTGTATGAGATCACAGGCTGCGAGCCTCTTGAGATGAACACCCTGTTCCAGCTCGAGGCTATGCTGCTCAACCGCGGCAGCCATCTGGAACTGGCTTCGGAGCTTCTGTTCATGCCTGACTACTTTACATACCTGCTCAGCGGCGAGGACAGGACCGAGCCTTCGGTGGCTTCCACATCTCAGCTTTTTGATGTGAACACTATGCAGTGGTCGCGGGAGATCATCGACGCCATAGAACTTGACACGCCTCAGCTGCCGGGTATCGTTGCCAGCGGCACCTCTGCGGGAATGATAGCTCCCGATATCACCAAAGAACTGGGGCTCGCTCCCATCGAGGTCATCAGAGGCTGCGGTCACGATGCTCAGAACGCCATAGCTGCCGTTCCCGCTCTGGAAAAGGATTTCCTCTTTATTTCCACAGGAACATGGAACATTATGGGCACAGAGCTTGACTCCCCCCTTATCAACGAAAAGACAAAATCCATCGGACTGTCCAACGAGATCGGCTTCGGCGGCAGCATAGACCTTATCAAGCGTCTTGCGGGACTCTGGCTGGTGCAGGAATGTCGCAGGCAGTGGTCTAAGGACGGCGAGGACTTTACCTTCGACGAGCTTGAAAAGATGGGACACGAGTCGCCTGCATTCAAGTGCTTCATCGACCCGTCCTCGACTGAGTTCATCGGCGTGGGCAACATCCCTCAGCGCATCCGCGAGTACTGCGAGTTCACAGGTCAGCCCGTGCCCGAAACTCACGGCGAGATCCTCCGCTGCATCTACGAGAGCATGGCGCTCAAGTACCGTCAGGTAAGAGAGCAGATCGAGGAATGCACAGGCAAGAAGTTTGATAAGATATACGTAGTCGGCGGCGGCACCAAGGACGATACCCTTATGAAGTGCATCTCCAACGCCTGCAACTGCGAACTTATCTGCGGTCCTGTCGAGGCTACTGCTTACGGCAATGCTGCGATCCAGTACATCGCGGCAGGCGACATTTCCGATCTTCCGACTGCAAGAAAGATCATCGCCAACTCGATCGTACAGACGATATACAGGCCTATGTTCACTGAAAACTGGGACAAGGCTTACGAGCGTTTCGTGAGCATCTGCGACGACCAGTGAGCAAAAGAGCGTTGAATAGTTTTTCATGGGGGACGCTCTCGGGCGTCCCCTCTGTGTTGTATTGGAGTGATAAGTATGAACAACATTCCGCCGTTACCAAGGGTAAGCGACGAGGAACAGAAGGAGTACGAGCATATGAAGTATGAAAACAGCATTACAGAGCTCAGAGAGGCTATGAAAAAAGCCCGCAAGATAGTATTCTTCGGCGGGGCAGGAGTTTCCACCGAAAGCGGCATACCCGATTTCCGTTCTGCCGACGGCATATACAACCAGAGCTACGGCAGGATCGTATCTCCCGAGGTGATAATCAGCCGGAGCTTCTTCGACGAGCACCCCGAGGATTTTTACAGCTTCTACCGCGACAAGCTTCTATATCTTGACGCCAAGCCGAACATCTCCCACATACGTCTCGCGGAGTATGAAAAGGCGGGCAAGGACATTTCCATCGTGACGCAGAACATCGACGGTCTGCACCAGCTGGCTGGCAGCAGCAAGGTATACGAGCTGCACGGCTCGGTGCTGCGCAACTACTGCATGAAGTGCGGCAAGAGCTACACTGTAGAGCAGGTAGCCGACCCCGCTTCTCCCGTACCGCGCTGCGAGTGCGGCGGCATGATAAAGCCCGACGTGGTGCTTTACGAGGAGCGCCTTGACGACGGAGTCATCTACGCGGCGGTCGAGGAGATATCAAACTGCGACCTGCTGATAATCGCGGGAACTTCGCTTATCGTATACCCTGCGGCGGGTCTGGTAAACTATTTCAAGGGCGACACCACGGCGCTGATAAACTTAAGCGCCACAGACAAGGACGACCGCGCCGACATAGTTATCCACGAGAAGCTGGGTACGGTGCTGAGCGCTATCAAGCCCGAGGAGATA
>CAMVIL010000093.1 GCA_947167535.1 uncultured Ruminococcus sp.
AAATATCTCGACCTCCCCTGATGATACTTTAGCCGATACCTGAGCAAACAGCGGCGTTGCAAAGGACGCGCACTTCGAGTAGGCGTTCAGGGTGTACATGAATCCGTTCACGACATTGCTTATGTGCATCAGGATATAGACGGAATTGAATCCCAGATAGGCAATGCCGATAAGCGTCACGAATTTTACTCGATTCATGCAGAACAGCGCGGCGATGGCTGTGAATGAAACGACCATGAATACCGTCGTGCCGTTTGTGATGTCATAGCTCCCCGAGAAGCTGCCGTTGGCAGAATTCAAAAAAGCAGGAAGCATATATATCACCGAAAGGGAAGATATCATCGCGATGGCAAGCTGCACTATCGGGAAAAACGACAGCACAGGCGACTTTATGGTCATGTCGATCGAAGGATGAAATGAGATGCCGTTTTTCAGCGTTATCCTTGTCCTTTTCTCTGATCTGTTTTGTTTTATCTCTTTTTTCATTTTGGTTCCTTTTGTAAGGCTTGTATTTTACGATTATATTATAAGCTCCTCAACAGAGCGCGAGATGTTCCCGCAGTATACGGGTATCATCTCAATGTCCGTGTCGGGAAGCTCGGGAGCAAAGCTCTCGTGGCAGCAGATGAGCGCCGTGTATCGGTAGGCAAGCCCGCTTGATTCGAGCTGTTCAGCAGCCGCCTGAGTAAACTCGCTGCATATGTAAATGAGATGCCCGTACCGCTGAGTGACGTCAGCCCCCTCCGACAGCGAGTAGAGGGAAGTGTCCTTCTCCCTGCTGATCCCGCAGGAGAGCAGCAGCATCGAGCTGTCAAGCGCCGTGGCTTCGTCAAAGACCACCGCCTGCTCGAGCTGCCCCGTCAGCGGACTGTAGGCCGCCGTGCGGTGCCTGATGTCGTTCTCGCCAAGAAATGCCGACAGCGAAAGCGACAGCTGCAGTTCGGTATCGTATAACTCCTCGCCGTATGGATCCTTCTCGTTAATGTAAAAGTCGGTGACTATCATGCAGCACTCTACCAGCGGCAGAGAGTAGTCTTTGACCATAAGCTCGTCCGTCTTTGCGGTAAGCTTCCAGTGTATCCTGCTGAGCCTGTCACCCTCGGCGTATTCTCTGATGCCGAAAATCTCGCTGGGATCGTCGCCCGGCTTGGTCTGAGAGAATTCATTGCTGTCCGAACCCAGCTCATTGTATGTGGATATCGCGTTGTTCAGCGGCACAGCTTCGGGAAGTACCGTCACTTCGTATACCATCTGCGAGAATCGCTTCTTCGACAGTTTAAACCTGCTTATCCTGAGAAAGTCGTACATTTTTACCGACTTTACCCTGCACTCAACGACTCCGTAATGCACCGAACTGAATCCTGCAGTCAGCGTCTGAGTGTTCAGCGGGAAGATGGGCGTGCATATCTTCATTTTCTCTTCGCTTTTCCCCGCCCGCATTCGGTAGCATATGGTTATCTCTGCCATCGGTACGGGAATGAAGGAACGGTTGGTAATGACAAGCTTCATCGGCACCGACTGTCCTGCCGCACACTTCTGTAAGTCTATCCTGAGCTCGGCCCTGATGCAGAGCTTTGCGATAAAATTCATAGCCGTCAGCACAATGGGAAGCAGCACCGTAAAGGCACATATCATAAACGAGATGTTGCCGTCATAGAGTATATAGAAGAGTATGGTGATCACGAGTGTTGCCAGATAAATAAATATCATCGCGCCGCTCCCTTAACCCTTGACCTTGGGAACAGGTACCTGCTGGACAAGCTCCGCAATGACCTGCGGAATGGTGATGCCTGCTATCTTGGCTTTCTGGTTGAGCAGAAGCCTGTGCGCACAGACCTCGTTGATGCAGTAAAGCACATCATCGGGAATGGCGAAGCAGCGTCCGTTGAGAAGCGCTGTCGAGCGTGTCATTTTCAGCAGAGCTATCGAGCCTCTGGGAGAGAGTCCCAGCTTTAAGTAGCGGTTGTTTCTCGTAGCAGCCGAAAGCGAAGCGATGTACTCAAATATCGGTTCGGCAACGTAAATGTTGTCGGTAACGGCGATAGCCTTGGAAAGCTGTGCCGCAGAAGCAACGGGCTCTACACTGTCGATGGATACCTGCGAATGCTTTGCCCTAAGCATCGCGACTTCGTTCTGCACCGAAGGATACCCCATCGAGAGCCTAACGATGAATCTGTCCATCTGCGATTCGGGAAGCATCTGCGTGCCGATGGAGCCTATGGGATTCTGTGTCGCTATCACGATGTAAGGGTCGGGCATCGGATATGTTACACCGTCCACCGTCACCTTGCCCTCTTCCATTACTTCAAGAAGCGCCGACTGCGTTTTTGAAGATGTACGGTTTATCTCGTCCGCTAAGAAGAGATTTGTCATAGCGGCGCCTTTTTTGTATACGGGTCTGTGGCTCTCGCGGTCAAGCACCATAAAGCCGGTGATGTCTGTGGGAAGCGCGTCGGGCGTAAACTGGACGCGCTTGTAATCAAGCGACAGCGCCTTGGAAAGCGCCACTGCAAGAGTCGTCTTTCCGACGCCGGGGATGTCCTCGATAAGAACGTGTCCCCCCGCGAGTATGGACAGCAGGACTTTGATTATGATATCGTCCTTGCCGATTATTACTTTTTTAACTTCGCGTATAACGCGGTTTGAAAGGTCAAGCACCTGTTTCTGGTCTGTTGTCAGCTCGTTTGCCATTATTAATGTCTCCTTTTGTGTTGGTTGGGGTGTCTCTGTAAATACAAACTAACCCAGTTTAATTATATCACAATCGTTCCTCTATTGCAAGTATTCTGACAGGATATTTTAAATTTTTCCCGTATTTTCAGGCATATCACATAGCTTGTACACATAGATATAGACCAGTCAGTAAATAACACACCGGAAGTGATAAAAATGAATGAACAAATGCGCTTGAAATACGCGTCCGAACTTCTTTCGGACAGGCTGAAAGACTGCCTCTACACCATCTCCGCAGCCGAACGAGAGAGCATCTCCGAGCTGAGACTAAGACGCGGCAGATATTTTTCTGCGGTGCTTTTCGGCAGGGAATACTTCGTTACCCACGACGGCAAGCTTATGAACAGCCCTCTTAACGCGGCAGAAGTTACCCCGCAGGATATCGACATAACTTACGTCCGCGCCTTCAAAGGCTCGGTCCACGCCTACCCCCGCGAACAGTCGGAGGGCTACATCACGACCCGCGGCGGAAACAGGATAGGTTTCTGCGGTACTGCCGTGGTGGATAAATCCAGCGGTGAGGTCACAACGGTCAAGAAGATCTCCTCGCTGAATATCCGCATCGCCAGAGAAGTCACCGACTGCGCCCGCCCGATCTATGACCGCGCATTCGATAACGGACTGACGTCCCTCATTATCTGCTCCCCGCCCTGCGGAGGAAAGACTACCGTGCTCCGTGACCTCAGCCGACTGCTCGGCATGGAGCATCGAGTCGCCCTGATAGACGAACGCGGAGAGCTTGCCTGCTCGGAAGAGGGTATCCCGCAGAACGATGTCGGCGCACATACCGACGTTTTCGACTGCTATCCCCGCCGTCAGGCGATAGTCACCGCCGTCCGCACCATGTCTCCCGAAGTGCTTGTCTGCGACGAGATAGGCTCCAAAAGCGACCTCGATGCCCTCGAATACGCCCTCGACTCGGGAGTGAAACTTATATGCAGCTGCCACGCGGGAAGCTTCGACGAGCTGAAAAATCGCCCAGCCCCCGCAAGGCTTATCAAGGACAAGGTGCTGTCCTGCGCCGCAATACTTGGCACAGGCAGCAGCTGCGGCAGGCTGAAGGAGTTCTATAAGCTGTGAGCGCGGCACTGTTTCTCGGAAGCGGGCTTGTTATACTCTTCGGCGCGGCGGCGGGGAGAGCCTGCGGAGAATATGTGATGAACCGCTGCCGCACGGCTGAGCTTGCCGCCGAAATGCTCGGCAGTATGCTGCTGATGCTGGAATACGAACAGCCCACCGTCGATGAAATGCTCTCGCGTATCGCTGTGCCCAAGGGATACGCGCCCGAGTTTATCCGCTGTGCCGCCAACGGCAGACAAGCAGTCCTCGACTGCCTTTCGGATAACCGCGACGATATGTATGAACCCGACCGCAGACGCCTCGAAACGCTCTTCACAGAGCTGGGCTCTGCCGATAAAGCCGCCGAACAGCTCAGGCTCTCGGCAGCACTTGAGTATTTCAGGGTACGCGCTAAGACGCTGCTCCCGAAGGCGGAATCAACTGGCAAGCTTTGCCGAAGTCTGGGACTCATAGGCGGCATATTATTAGTCGTTATATTGTTGTAGGAGTGGTTGCATGGAACTTGAGCTTATCTTCAAGATAGCTGCGGTGGGGATAATAGTCGCGGTACTCGTGCAGCTGCTCAAGCGTGCCGAGCGCGACGAGCAGGCGATGATGACAACTCTTGCGGGACTTATCGTGGTGCTGATGATGATAATAGAAAGGATCGCCGAGCTTTTTGATACTATCAAGAGCTTGTTCTGGTTCTGAGATGGATATGATAACGCTGACCGTCTTCTGCCTTGCAGTTTGTACGGCATTAAAGCTGGTGGGCTCGGTGAACGCAGAGATCAAGCAGCTGTGTACTGTGCTCGCAGTCTGCCTTATCGCGGGACGGTATTTTGAAAGCTTTCGGGATATATGCTCCGCCGTCAACGGACTCTTCACTCAGACGGGACTCGATTCCGATTATCTCGGCATTATCATAAAGAGCCTTGGTATCTGCTATACCACTCAGATAGGCTGTGACTGCTGCCGTGACAGCGGCGAGGGAGCCCTTGCTTCTCAGCTGGAGCTTGCTGGCAAGGCGGCAATGATCCTGATAGCCCTGCCGCTGTTTGAAAACGCAGCGGATATAGTAAGCTCGCTCATGCAGGTGTGAAATGTTCAGAAAAATAATACTTATCATCATGATAATGCTCCTGTCGGCAAATGTGTTTTTGCTGCCAAGCTTCGCGGATTCTGACGAGACTGCCGACAGCTCCCTCGACAGCTACGCCGCCGAAATAAGCGGCAGACTCAGCGAAGCCATAGACGATGACACTAAAGAGATTATGACCGAAAACGGAGTAGACGGCTCGGACATAGGCGGACTCGGCGTTGATACCCTGATATCCGCCGCTGTCAGGGAGTTTGCCGATTCCCTCGGCGCCCCGCTGCGGGTGCTGGCTCGGCTGACAGCTCTGCTTATAATAACTGCCGCCGCAAGAAGTCTCGCGCCTTCTGGCGGGCTGACCTCATCCTTCTCATTCGTGACTCTTATCGGCTGTATCACGATAGTCTATTCGAGTATATACTCTTCCTTTTCGGGAGTCTGCGATTACCTGCGCAGGCTGGGCGGCTTCATGATAGCCTACATACCGATCTACGCTTCGGTCAATGCCGCGTCGGGCGGGATAGTCTCCGGCGGCGGATACTATGCCTCGGCACTCTGGGTCTGCGAGATAATCGCTCTGGCCGCCGACAGGATCATAATGCCGCTGCTGAGCGTGCTCCTCGCGGTGTCATTTACAGCTGCTATCAACCCGGAGATGCGTTTTTCTGCCGCAGCTGAGTCGATGAAAAACGCCGTAAGGATAACCCTCACCGCACTAATGACCGTTTTCTCGGGACTTATTTCAATAAAGAGCTTCGCGGCCGCCGCCGTCGATAATGCAGCCGCAAGGGCTGTGAGATTCGGTGCGTCCAGCTTTATCCCGATAATAGGCGGCTCTGTCTCGGAAGCATATTCCACGGTTTCGGCAGGAGTCGGACTCATCCGCACGAGCGTCGGAACGCTGGGTATCGCGGTGATACTCTTCATGCTGCTCAAACCGCTGGTGACTCTGGTCACGATCAAGCTCACCCTCGACAGCGTCCGCATAATTTCCGACCTGCTTGGTATATCTGAGATCTCCGAACTGCTTCGCAGCGCCTGCTACGCAATGTCGGCGGCGATAAGCACGACCCTCTGCTTTTCA
>CAMVIL010000094.1 GCA_947167535.1 uncultured Ruminococcus sp.
CTTGCAAAGCCCGATATGATAGTCCTCCATCCGCTGCCCCGCGTTGACGAGATAGCGATAGAGGTGGACGACGATCCCAGTGCGATGTACTTCAAGCAGGCACGCTACGGAATGTTTGTGCGAATGGCGCTGATACTTACGGTGCTTCACAAGAACGGCAACCCGCCCCCGCTTATAAGAGGCAGGGTGCACAAGTCGGTCAAGTGCTCGAATCCCAAGTGCATAACCCACCGCGAGCCGTATCTCCCCCATTTCTTTGAGGGAAGCGGCGATATCCTGACCTGCGAATACTGCGATCAGAGGACACTGATCTGACTGCACCATTAAACGCAAACTGAAAATAAGATAGAATATTACCCTCAGGGAAAGGAGGAGCCGCCCTAAAATGGCTTATAGTGCTCCGTCAGACGGCGGAAGAAGTATAGTCTACACCGAGCGCATCGGCAGAGTAAAGTATACATACTATGACGACGGCGTTGTGAAGATCACCAGATATAAGGGAAAGAAAAAGATATACTGGGGCAGGATCACTGTTGCCATGTGTATGTTCATGATGCTGACACTGGGAGTCGGTCAGCTCGGTAAGTCGCTGACAAAGGCTGTAAAAGGCAGCCGTACAAAAATAGAAATGAATAATTCAATGCCCGAATTCGTGATGAACGGCTCTGATGCTCAGCCTCAGGCTGTCGCTTCAGAGACCTCGGGTGAGGACGATGTCCGGGCAGAGGCTGAAACCGGTACACATTACAGTAATATGAATATCCGCGTCTGCATAGACCCGGGTCACGGCGATTACGATACGGGTACCGTTGCAGGCGACGGCATCGTTGAAGCCGATCAGAACCTTGAGATCTCGCTGCTTATCCGTGATTATCTCGAAAGCTGCGGTGTTATGGTCTCCATGACCCGCGAGTCGGACGTTTCCGTTTCGCTGTCCGACAGATGCAGCATCGCCAATGAAAACGGCTGCGATTTCTTCGTTTCGATGCACCGCAACAGCGTCTCCGATACCTCTGCCGATTACAGCGGCATCGAGGCATGGGTCAACAATAAGGCTCCCGCTTATGATACCGCTCTTGCACAGAATATCCTCACAGCCCTCGATGAAGTCGGCGTGACAGACGATCACGGAGTGAAGTACGGCTACCGCGATATGCCCGGAAATAATTATCAGGTGAATATGGATACCGTCATGCCCAGCTGCCTGCTGGAGCTGGGATTCGTCACCAGCGAGCAGGATAACGAGCTTTTCCTCAATCAGAAAGAGCAGTACGCCGAAGCCATCGGCAACGCGATAATCCAGACTGCAATACAGCTCGGAGTTATCAGTGAGAGCGGCGAACGCCTGCTCTCGGGACAGCTTATCTCCGACGGAAAGAACAATGTTTATATCACCGACGCTTACGCAAAAAGCGGCGAGATAAATTATATCACAGGTTTTAATAATACCGAAAGCAATACCGACAGGTAAGAGAAAGGAAAGAGAATTATGTTAGATTTTCTGAGAAATGTTATGATAGTAACTACTGCTGCTGCAGTCATCTGCGGCTTTACAGGCTGCGCCGATAAGAATCAGCCCGACCATTCGGCAGCTGACGACTCCGTAACTGCTGCTGCAACAGAGGCTGAGGAGACCGGAAGCTTTGTTATCACAATGTACCCCGACATAGCTCCCAAGACCTGCGAGAACTTCGAGAAGCTTATCTCCGACGGTTTCTATAACGGTCTGACCTTCCACCGCGTAGTGGACGACTTTATGGCTCAGGGCGGCGACCCCAACGGCGACGGCACCGGCGGTTCCCCCGATACCGTAGAGGGCGAGTTCTCGGCTAACGGTCACGAGAATAACCTCTCCCACACCAGAGGCGTTGTGTCCATGGCAAGATCTCAGGACATGAACAGCGCGTCTTCGCAGTTCTTTATCTGCTACTCCGATGACGATACCTTCCTCGACGGACAGTATGCCGCATTCGGCAAGGTCACAGAGGGTATGGAGATAGTTGACAGCTTCCTCGATGTTGAGAGAGTTTATAATGGTTCAGACGATACGCCTGCTATGCCGACTACTCCTATCGTTATCACAAAGGCTGAGATGATCGAGGACGATTCCGAGGGTCATCCTCAGGCAAGATTCAGCATCTCGATAGGCTGATGCTGAACGAGGAAAAGCTGCTGAAGGCAGCAGGTGACTGCGGCTGCAGGATACACGTTATCCCCGAGACCGGCTCTACCAACGACGATATGAAGGCTATGGCTGCCTACGGCGCTCCCGACGGCACGGTCATCGTCACGGACAAGCAGAAGTCGGGCAAGGGCAGGATGGGCAGGAGCTTCTTCTCTCCGCAGAGCGGGGTGTATCTCTCTATGCTGCTCCGTCCCGAGACGGACGTCATACAGGCGCTTCACTATACCGTTGTTGCCGCTGTTGCGGTCTGCCGTACAGTTGAGAAGCTGTCGGGAAGAAAGGCTCAGATCAAGTGGGTAAATGATGTTTATGTCGACGGCAGGAAGGTCTGCGGTATCCTTGCGGAAGGCTCTGTGTCGGGCGACAGACCCGAATGGATCATCGTCGGGATAGGTACGAACATCACTCCCCCCGAAGGCGGATTCCCCGAGGAGATCGCTTCCAGAGCAGGCGCTCTGTTTGAGGAGGGCAAGGCTCCCCGCGACATTTCCGAGCTGTACGCCGCAGAGCTTATCTGCGAGCTCAGAAGATGTATGTCCCTTTCCCGCGAAACTGTGGACGAGATCATCGCCGAGTACCGTGAGCGCTCGCTGGTGATAGGCAGAGACATAATAGCTCTGACTCCTGCGGGTGAAAGACCCTGCCGTGCAGTCGGCATAACCGACGCTGCCGAGCTGATGGTGGAGTACCCCGACGGCAGGAGAGGCATACTGTTTTCGGGTGAGGTCAGCTTAAAGATTTAAAGGAAAATTAATGAAATATCTATTCCATAATCCGAAACTTTTTACTGATTATCACGAAACGAACACAATGGCGGTGTATTATATATATAACAAATAAGAACTTTAGAAAAACATATTATTTTTCTCCATCATATTTACTGTAAAAGAAGAGGCACCGCGTGGTGCTTCTTCTTCTTTTTCATAAAATATTACACGATTATTTGAAATCATATAAAAATAACAAAAAATGACTCAAAAACTATTGCATTTTCATACGATATGTGGTATACTAGTTGATGAAATGGATATTTTGTTTTTTGTGTATAGGGAATAATATTATCTTTCTAGGAGGAAATGATTATGAAGGCTTTAAAACGCATAGCAGCACTTTCGGCTGCTCTTATGCTTACCGCCGGACTTGCAGGCTGCGGCAGCGGCTCTAAGGACAGCGGTAAAGAAGAATCTTATGTCGATCAGGTAAAGGTAGAGGACACCGAAGATGTAGCTCCCATCGCCGAGGGCGAAGAGACCGAGCTCGAGTGGCTTTCCTACTTCGACATCAACCCCAGCAAGAACGCTAAGGAAAAGAGAGTTGACCTTGACCTCTTTGAGAAGAAGGGCGGTACTATCCACTATTCCCCCACAACTTCTATGGTCAAGTACGATCAGCTCGCAAACCGCGTGCTCTCCAACGATCCGCCCGATCTGTTCTGGTTCGAGCAGAAGATGACCTTCCCCTGCTACTGCGTAAAGGGAATGTTCCAGCCTGTTGACGACATCGTTGACTTCGACAGCGATCTTTGGGTAGACATGAAGGGTCTGGCAGACCAGTTTGAGCTGGGCGGCAAGCACTATGTTGCTCCCGTATCTATCGGACCTCTTTCCGTTATGACCTATAACAAGGACTTCATCGAGGCTAACGCCCTTGACGATCCTTATGATCTGTACATGGACGGCGACTGGACATGGGATACCTGGTACGGCCTTATGGAAGAGTTCGTAAACGGCGCTTCGGGTGAGGAGCAGCGTTACGGTATCAACGGCTGGTTCGGTCCGTTCATCTTCCAGTCTACCGGTCAGACTCTTATCGGTTACGACGCAGAGAAGGACGAGTTCTACTCCAACATAGACAACCCCGAGTTCGACCGCGCTTCCTCGCTGCTTTACGATGTAAAGAAGAATAACTACTACTACAGCGACTGGATAGGCAGCGCTACCGAGTGCTTCAAGAAGAATATCCTCTTCTACGGCATGGGTACATGGGCTGTATCTCCCAAGGAAGGCGACAACTGGGGAATAGTTCCCATGCCCCGTGATCCTAACACCGACACCTGCTACACCACCATCGACATCTCTGCATATATGTGGGTAAAGGGCTCTACCAAGAAGGACGCTGTACGCTGCTGGTATGAGTGCGCAAAGATCGCAGCTACCGATCCTCAGTACACCGATGCAGGCAAGGAGAAGTTCTTCGTTACTCAGCCCGCATGGACAGAGGAAATGTATGAGATGGCAAACGTTGAGCCGCTCACCGATAAGTATGTAAAGGTAGTTGACCCCGGTTACGGTATCTCCACCATACTTTCCAACGACGACGCTGCGACCAACGCTACCAAGGAAGCTGTAATTCCTTATATGTATACTTCCGTTATGAAGACCGACGATGACGGCAAGCAGTTCACATGGACTCAGCTCCGTGAGACTTATGCTTCCACAATCGATTCCGAGCTCAAGCAGTTCAACGAGGAATACCACAAGTTCCTTCAGGAAGGCAATTGATAGAACCGTTTATTTCCCCGCCCAACAAGCGGGGAAATAAGCACTTTAAGACTAAAAATGCGTAGCTTCAGGGGTTACGCATTTTGTTGACGGAGAGGGAAAGATGAAAAGACATTTACCTGCGGCGGCAGCTGTGGCTGCTGCGGTGCTGCTGAGCAGCTGTACCGTAAAGATAGATAATGTAGACAGCAACGGTGAACTGCTTTATCGCTCGTCAAGGGCGGACTCGAGCAGTGCCGCCGAGACGACCGTGACCGAGACCGAGACGACTGCCACTGCGGAGACTGACGACAGCGTCGAAGAAGAGCAGGGGATAGTGATGCCAGAGGACAATACTCTTACCGTGCTGATAGGCGACGACCACGAGAAGCTGCTCGAATCATGCAATAACTTCTTTGAGAGCCTGGGCGGAGAGCTCACGAAAGAGGTTGTGGACAGCGACCTGATGTACGATGCCATCGCCGCAGGAACCATCTCCGACAAGCCGATAGACGTTGCCACCTTTGACAACGGTATGCTGTTTCCCTATTTTGCGGTAAACGGCGTTGCGGCACCGATAGATCACGAGATAGATATGCCCGCGCTTTCGGACAAGCTGCAGGACGCGGCGGATCTCTTTGCGATCAACAACTGGCATTATGTTTTCCCGCTTGGCATCGAGCAGTCCTACCGGCTGCTTTACGACACCGAGACGCTGAAAAAGTACAAGCTCGACGACCCCGCGTTTATGCCCGAAGGCGACTGGAACGTGGAGAAGCTGTGCGAGATGATCGGGATATTCCACGATAAGGGCGGAGAGTTCCCCATATCGGGAAACTACGGCGAGCCGATACATATCTCGACGGGAAACGCTCTGGCGGTGTTTGAACGCGATCCCGCAGGATTCTATAACAATCTTTTCGACCCCGCCATGGCTGAGACTACCGATCTGCTGTTTCAGCTCAAGGAGAAGAATATCGTCATGGACAGGCAGTTTGCATCTCCCGCCGAGGCATTCAAGGAAGGCGTGCTGTTCTATTCGGCAACGCTCTTTGAAGCCGAAAAGGAAGAGCTTCCCGAAACGGTGAAGTCCGTCGCGGTGCCGACCCTCAAAACGCTCGACAGGCACAGCGAGCTTAAAGTCTACGGGCTGACCCTTATGGAAGCTTCGGAGCACAAGCAGGCCGCCGAGTGCTACTTGAAGTGCGCCGCCGAATACGCGGACGCCGATTCGATGACGGGAGCATT
>CAMVIL010000095.1 GCA_947167535.1 uncultured Ruminococcus sp.
CTTATCGGCTTTTTGAACACTGTGGGACATACGGGTGAGATCACGATGACTCTGCGACCCTCGAACCGCATTATCCTGAACGGCCATATCCTGCAGTCGAAGGGCTTGTCGTCGCCCAGCAGGCAGCCCTTGCTGTGGTCGAGCATGGGGCAGTAGTAGAGGTCTATGTCAGGCTCCTTTTCCATAAAGTAGAGCCGTGTGCCGTCAACATCGGCAAAGCGCTGGTCGGGCTTAACCTCAAGCGAACGCTTCATCACCTCATCGGTGACGACAGGCGTCTCCCAGAGATCGTAGCTGTCGAAGGAACAGCATATCTTACACTCCGCGCACTCGCGCTTTGACAGTATCTTGGCAAGCATATCCCGCACCTCCTCAATCACACACAGCCATCCTGCTGTATCACCTTAATATCTTAACATAACAAAGTGTATTTGTCAAGTATTTTTACAAAAACGACATCCCCGATACAGCAAAATACCGGGGACGAATGTTCATTATTATAGCTTCATTAAACCTTGAGCCATGCGCAGGCTATATCCATAGCCTCGTAAAGGCTCTTCTTTTCAGCCGTCTTGACTATCATATCCTTGGGCGGGATAGTCGGGTCGGTAGCCATCTTACGAATACGGACGTTGTTTGCCACCTCGAGCTTGCCCTGCTTTTCTGTGCCGAGTATCTCGATCATGCAAACGAACTCATCGTACATATTTCCGAAGTAAATGGTGTTTTCCTTCCTCACCAGCGGTACGCCCTTATAGGTGAAGAAACTTGCTTTTTTGTCTGCCATAATGGGTGCCTCATTTCTCCGCGCGGTATAGTATTCTCTGCTCGACCGCTGCGCGGCGGCGTGGGGAGCATTTTTCATATTAACATATTTCAGTCGACTTTTCTGTCGGAATCAGTAGTTCTCCTGAACTTCTCCGCCGTTCTTTACAGACTCGACGTTTTCCAGAAGTCTTGTGACCCAGCTGCTCTTGATCTTATAGGAAGTCCTGCCGTTGAGCTTTACGATATCGCGTCGGTCGGTGTCCTTGCAGATCTCGATCTTGTCTCCGCCGCCGTCTGTGCGGTTGATCTCGATGGTCAGGTAAGGCTCAGACTTCGGCTCCTCGAACCAGATTTCGGAAGTGGGACAGGTCAGAAGATACTGATACAGGCTCTTGAAGGTGTCCACATCAAGGGAAGCGCCGTCGGCAGCAGCCCCCGTAATGTCCTCGCCGTCGTGTTCGATGGTAAAGTTCGTGTTGTCCTTGCCTGTCAGCTTTACAGACGCCACATCCCAGATGTTGTTGTAGGTCATCAGGCTGGTGATTATATCACCTGGGAGCAGTTTCACCCACGGAAGTGCCGAAGCGTCCAGCTTCCAGACGGCGTCCTTGCCATCAACGCCAGTGATGGTGCAGTAGTATGCGGAAGCGGCGCTCTGCTCGTTGCCTTCGGCGTTCTCATCGTGATACTCGCCGCCGATATTCAGCGTCCACTCATAGCTGTCGCCGGAGTAGCTTACCACCGCTCTCGGCTTGTCAAGCTCATACGTCTTGAGGTCGTCGTCGGTGGGGTGAACCACCTCAGCCTCCATAGCGGTCAGACCGTACATCGCGAATATGATATCGCTGGACGTGGAGCCGTTGAGGTAGGAGAAGATCGGCTCGGTCATGACCTGCGCGGAGGGCATATTCTCGTTGGCGCGTTCATTGTCGCCCTTGTCCTGCTCAAAGACCATATCGTAATCAAGGTCTTCGCGGTGAACTTTCAGCACACCGAATTCTTCCGATTCATCGGAGTCGTTAGCAGGGAAAAGGCTCGTGTCCACCAGGTCTTCCTTGCGTCCGAGGAAGTGCTGTATAGTGCTTTCCTGCACCATGTAGACAGCATTCGTGTCCTTCTCGGTCACATAGCGGTAGCGGTTCTGGTGAGCCTTGTCGCCTATCTGAAAAGCACGCTGACTGCCGTCGGTAAAGGTTATGTCAAACTCCGCCGCCGGCTCTGCAAGACCGTACTTTGCGAGATCCTCTGCGTTATCCTCGACAGGCTTGTATGCCGTGAGGTTCGCGGTGTCCTCGCCGATGTCGTTCATCTTGTTGGTGTCCAGAGTGACGTCCTTGAGCTCGGCGATGCCGCAGCTGTCCTTGCCGCTCTCCGACTCGCCCGTATAGGTGAATCCGCCGAATTCGTTTGTGACGTCTATCTGCTTGATATCCTTTGTCTCGACGTCTATAAGCTTGACCGAAAGATCCTCGGAGCTTGTAGTCGCCTTGACCGACGAAGCGTCGGAGCTGTCGTCGCCTGCGGTCTTGTCCATTCCCGTCAGGTGCAGCACTCCGAGCGTTCCGCCCAGTGCCGCGAGAACAACTCCCGCGACTATCATGCCTCTTACTTTTTCATTCATTCTGTTTCGCCCTTATCTGTTCTTTCTTCTCAGCCAGATCACGAGTCCCGTAACGAGGGTCGCCAGCGGGATAACGCCGATGAATACTATCTTCAGAAGTCTGATCTGATCGGCGGTGATGTCGAAGATGTTGCCGGTGATGACCTTGGGCTCGACGGTGATGCCGGTCGAGGTCTTGCCTGTCATGCCGTTCAGCACGCTGAGGATATAGGTGCGGTTCTGGAACTGGTTGTACATCAGCTCGCTGCTTCCCACCATGCTGTCGCCGCCTATTACGAAAATGTTGGAATAGATGGCTCCTCCGTCATCGGTGAAAGCTACCTTCGAGCTCATTGCCGCGTAGACCTGCTGACCGTTCTCGATAGCCTCGCCGGTCTGGAGATCTGCAACATATGCGTCGCCGGTAGACTTTACGTAAGCCTCGATCTTCATCTTGCCCTTTTCGCCCTCTGCAAGAAGCTTGACGGGACGGGAGCCGCGGATAATGATCTTGGAGTTCTTGACGTCGATATCGTCCGCAAAGTTCTCGGAGATGTCATCGGCAATGGTGTAGAATGCCTGAGTGTAGTAATGTGCGGCATCGTTCTCGCAGACAACGCCCTCGCCTACCGAGAGGTAATACTCCTCAAGGAACTCGTCAAGATTGGGAGTGCTCTGCTGGTTATAGGAAGCGATGTACAGAAGGTGCTTGCCCATGTTGCCGCCGTTGTTTACAAACTCATCGACCTTGGTGATCTCCGCTTCCATGTAGTCGGAAGCCGGTGCGGGGATAATGCACAGATCGGTATCTGCGGGGATATCCTCGGAGGTGATGTTGACATCATTTACCGTGTAGCCGTTTGCAAGAAGAAGCTTTCTGAGGTAAGAGATGTCGGCGGATTCATTTCTTCCGCCCAGCACGCTTACCACAACGGGATCGGGGTCGGAGACCGCCATCAGCGCCGAAAGGAACGCCTGATCCGCAGTCGAAGCCTCAACATAACCCGACTGCACCGCCTGTGCGAATGCGTAGGTCTCGTTGTTGCCGCACATCGCGAGGATGTAGTCGGAAGCGCTCATGCCGTAGCCCTGCTGTACCTGAGTCTCAAACTCGTTTTTGAAGGAGATGAGATCCATCAGCGATACCGTGCGGATACGCTTGAGCGGCTTGCCGTCGGAGTCCTTCATCTGGCTGCCGTTCTCGTCAAGGGACGGAGTCTCCACAAGTATGCTGTACTGCGCGATGTTCTGGTCTGCGTAGTCGCTGACGATATCGGGGTTCTTGTCGATGTCGATGTACTCCACCGTGATGTGCTTGTTCTTCTGACAGCAGCGCTTTATCACCTGATTCGCCTGCTTGGTGTAGTCGTTGACCGCAACGAAGGAATCCTCTGTTGCAAACACGCGGATGGTGATGTCGCAGTCTATCGTTTCGATATACTTCTCCGACTGCTCGGAGATGGAGAACTTGTTGTTCTTGGTAAGGTCAAAGGTGATGGGATATCTGTCCAGAAGTATCCCCGCGATGATGTTGACCAGCACCACCGCCGCCACGAATATCACGGTATACACCGTAGACATGGCGCCGTGCTTGAGCTTTTTGTGCTCCCCTCTCTTTTTCGCCTTTTCGGGCTTTTCCTCGTCCTCTGGGTCGAGGGCGGGAGAGGAGCTCTTTTCGGACTCTGCGTCCTTCTTTTCTTCCTTCTCGCTGCTTATAACGTCCGCGAGGATATCTGCTGCGGGCTTGGATTCGATGTATTCGCTCTCCGTGCCCTGCTGAGAGTTCTTGTTTTCTTCACTCATTCGGTTTTCCTCCTTTCGCTTATGACCAGCGGCGCTTTTCAAGCACCCGCACGGTCAGGAAGAGGAATATCACTATCGCGCTGACAAAGAACAGCACGTTTGAAAGGTCAAGCATTCCGAAAGTGAATCCCGAATAGCGCTCATAGAAGCTGAGCTTTGAGAAAATATTCTTCATGAATTCCCACGGCAGAAGTCCGCCGAGGATAGACAGAAGATTTAGGGTCAGTATGCTGATAAAGCTGATAACAGCCGACACCACCTGATTCTCGGTGAGCGACGAGCAGAATATACCCACCGCTATAAACGAAGCTCCGAAAAGTTCCAGACCGATGATGTTGCCGATTATAACCATCCAGTCGGGTTCCGAGTAGCCCGCTACAATCACAGCGTAAACTACCGTCACCGCTACGGCGCAGGTGAATGTCAGAAGCGCCGCCAGAAACTTGCCCGCTACGATGCCGCCTAAGGAAACGGGGGCAGTCAGCAGACACTGGTCGGTCTTGGACTTCTTGTCCTCAGCCATAGTTCTCATGGTGAGTATCGGTATCAGCACCACCAGCACCAGCATAAGCTGGCTGAACATGGTGTTCATCTCAGTGCTGCCGTTCTGTATCGAGGAAGTGGTGAAAAACACAGCCGAGAAAGCGTAGAATGCCGCTAAAAAGATATAACCTATCGGCGAGGTGAAATAGCCCAGCACCTCACGTCTGAATATAGCGCCCATCGTTTACGCCTCCTTTTCTTCTGCGGCAGAGTCGCCCATGGTGAGCTTCAAGAAGATATCCTCAAGTGACATCTCCGCGCTCTTGAGCTCGAGTATCGGGCAGTCAGCCTTTGCCATCTTCTTAAACAGCTCGCGTCTGATATCCACGCCCTCATCCGACTCTATCCTGTACTCATGAACGCCGTCGCGCTCGTTTATCTCCTTGCAGACCTCGACGCCCTCAATCGAGAGAGTCAGCTTCTGCACCGTCTCGACGTCGCCCTCTATCTTGGCTGTCAGGATATGTGCGCCCGTCAGCTTGTCGGAGAGTGCGGTCTCGGTGTCGTCGGCGACGATCCTGCCTTCGTTGATAACTATTATCTTGTCGCAGACCGCCTGCACCTCGGAGAGTATGTGCGAGGAAAGGATAACAGTGTGGTTCTTGCCCAGCTTCTTAATGAGAGTGCGTATCTCGATTATCTGGCTGGGGTCGAGACCTACCGTCGGCTCGTCGAGTATCAGCACGGGGGGATTTCCCACCAGCGCCTGCGCCAGACCCACACGCTGTCTGTAACCCTTTGAAAGGTTGCGGATAAGGCGGTTGTAGACATGGTCTATCTTAACAAGTCCGCAGATGTCCTTCAGATGAGAGACTCTCGGAAGCTTGCACTTTTTCAGATCATAGATGAAATTGAGATACTCCTTGACAGTCATATCCATATAAAGCGGCGGGAGCTCGGGCAGATAGCCGATGTTTCTCTTCGCCTTGATCGGATTCTCAAGGATATCCACGCCGTCGATCAGCGCCTTGCCGCCTGTCGAGGAAATATAGCCCGTGAGCATATTCATCGTGGTGGACTTGCCTGCGCCGTTAGGCCCCAGAAATCCGAGTATCTCGCCGTCATTCGCGGTGAAGGAGATGCCGTTTACAGCTTTCTTGTCACCGTAATGCTTTGTGAGGTTCTGTACTTCTATCATTGAAAAAATCACTTCTTTCGTGTTATCGGACAAACGCCCGATATTTATAATAC
>CAMVIL010000096.1 GCA_947167535.1 uncultured Ruminococcus sp.
ATTTTTGCAAGATTTGGAACCATTTGCTTCAATTTTAATAAACTTAGATGGCCCAATCGTTTGTGATATAGTACCGATGCTCTTGCCCATGCAGGCGTCATAGATGTTGTCGGGACGTGCGATATCAAATACGAGTATCGGGATGTTGTTATCTCTGCACATAGCAGCGGCGGTGGAATCCATTACCTTAAGATCCTCGGCAAGGACGTTATCGAATGTGATCTCGTCGTACTTGACCGCGTCGTCATACTTATGGGGATCCTTATTGTAAACGCCGTCTACCATAGTAGCCTTGAAGATTATATCAGCCTCGATCTCTGCAGCTCTCAGTGCAGCCGCGCTGTCGGTAGAGAAGAAGGGGTTACCGGTACCGCAGCCGAAGATGACTACTCTGCCCTTTTCAAAATGTCTCTCTGCCTTATTTCTGATATACGGCTCAGCCACCTGAGGCATACTGATCGCGGTCTGGACTCTTACCTGCAGTCCGCAATGCTCCATACCGTCGGCAACAGCGAGAGCGTTCATTGCAGTAGCGAGCATTCCGATATGGTCTGCGCGGGTCCTGTCCATAGCGCCGCTCGATCTGCCGCGCCAGAAGTTTCCGCCGCCTACAACGATACCTACCTGTACGCCGGCATCAACGCATTTCTTCACAGACTGTGCAAAGGTATTGATAATATCATAATCAAGACCCGTCTTCTTGTCGCCCGCAAGCGCCTCACCGCTCAGCTTGAGCAGTATTCTCTTATACTTTGGTTCCATCAGATATACACTCCTTCTGTTCATTTGAAGTTATCCGCCGAACATACATTCGGGCAGAAATATCCTTATTTTAAATTATACTATATTTCGCGTGATTTGTAAAGACCTTTTTTATATTTTTTAACAAATTGACACAGAGAAACTTCTTCTCGCTGTTGTGCAGATGAGGGGTCACGGGAGGACGCACAAAAAAACAGACAACCGAATATCACTTCGATTGTCTGCATGATTCATTATTCGCCAAGAAATTCCGACTCGGATTCAGCTTTTCTGGGTCTCTGCATGAGCGCAGCTATCGACTCTCTGGGACTTCTGCCCTCAAAGAGTATCGAATACAGCTGCTCGGTGATGGGCAGCTCTACGCCGTGCTTCTTCGCCAGTTCATATGCGTTCTTGGTACACTTATAACCCTCAACGGTGCCCACCTGCTCGACAGCCTCGGCAGGGTCGGTGCCCTTGCCTATCAGTATTCCCGCGCGGCGGTTTCGGCTGTGCATGGAGCAGCAGGTGACGATAAGGTCGCCGATGCCCGAAAGACCAGCGAAGGTCTCCTCCTGAGCGCCCATAGCCGTGCCCAGCGCTGCGATCTCGCGGATACCGCGGGTCATGAGTGCCGCCTTGGTGTTGTCGCCGAGACCCAGTCCGTCGCATACGCCTGCTGCAAGTGCGATGACGTTCTTCAGCGAGCCGCCCAGCTCGCAGCCGAGGACGTCGTCATTGGAATAAATGCGGAAGCAGGACGAGGACAGCGCGTTCTGAACGTACACTGCAACGTCAGCAGTATCGGCAGCCACGCATACGGTAGTAGGGATGCCGCGTGCCAGCTCCTCTGCATGAGAAGGTCCCGTGAGGATAGCCACACGGTTGTTCGGCAGAGATTCCTTGGTCACAACGCTCATAGTCTTGAGGGAGCCTTCCTCGAGACCCTTTGCGGTATTTACAACAATAGTCTCGGGGTCGATGTAAGGAGCCGCCTCCTCACATACGCTTCGGCAGAAAGCCGTAGGTATACCGAGTATCACAAGATCCTTGCCCTTTGAGAGGGTAATATCTGTGGTAAGAGTTATCGACTTGGGGATCTTGACTCCGGGGAGCTTTGCCTTGAGCTCGCCGGTTCTCTCGATAGCCTCGATCTCATCGCGGAACTTTGACCACACGGTAACGTCATGTCCTGCTGCGGCGCAGGTCATAGCCACTGCAAGTCCGAAGCCGCCCGAGCCGAGTATCATAATCTTTGCCATAATCACGGCACCTCTCTTTCTTTTGGTGTACGTTATTTTGTACTATTATTACGGATTCTTATCGGCAGGAGCATCATTTTCGACAGGATTTTTCTTTTTCTGTCCAAATTTATTCTCAGTTCCCGCTTTAAGTCTCTGGATATTGGGCTTGTGCATATAGACTATCAGCCCGCCGATTATCGCTGTAATGATAAAGTTCTGGAAGTATCCCGGATAAGCGTCGGCTCTGATGGTCTGGTAGATCAGAGTGAAGGTCGGATATGTGATCGCCGCGCATATGGAGCCCACCGACACATACTTTGTAGACGCCGTAAGGATACCAAACACTGTAAGCGAAACTATGCAGGTAAGCGGATCCATCGCGATGAGTGTTGTTGCCGCCAGCAGAACGCCCTTGCCGCCGTGGAAGCCGTAGAACACAGGGAACATATGTCCGATTATCGTGAACAGTCCTGCAATGTAGCCGATGTAGTTCTTGTCGCCGCCGAAGAATGTAACGTCAAGCGCTCCGCCGACTATCAGCTTTGCCATCAGCACCGCAAACACGCCCTTGAAAAGGTCAGCGAGCAGGGTCACGATCGCGGGCCCCTTGCCGTAGACTCTGAGCACGTTGGTAAGTCCTGCGTTGCCGCTTCCCATCTCGCGGATATCCTTACCCTTCATCAGCTTTATAACTATTATCGCGGAATTAAGACTGCCCCACACATAGCTGAGCAGTGCGGTAAAAAACAAACACAATGCGGTCGTCATTGAAATCTGCACCTCTGTAACATTTTAAGATTTAACATCATCACGGTCGCGCTCGCGCACAAGCATAACTATCGGCGTGCCGTCAAGCCCGAAGGTCTCGCGTATCTGGTTCTCGATGTAGCGCCTGTAGGAGAAGTGGAAGAGCTCGGCGCGGTTGACGAAGCAGACGAACGTAGGCGGCTTGGTGGAAGCCTGAGTCATGTAGTATATCTTGAGCCTTCTGCCCTTGTCGGAAGGCGGCTGAACACGCGCTGTCGCATACGCCAGCACATCGTTGAGTCTGCCGGTAGGTATGCGGACTGCGTTCTGCTGTGCGGTGTAGTTTATAAGCTCCAGCAGTTTATCCATGCGGGTGCCGTTCTTAGCCGACACGAACACGAAGGGCACGTAGCTCATAAAGCTGAAATCTATCTCCAGCTTCTTCTTGAACTCGTTCATGGTGTTGGTGTCCTTTTCGATGGCGTCCCACTTGTTGACCGCCACGACGCAGGCCTTGCCCTTTTCGTGAGCGTAGCCCGCCACCTTGCTGTCCTGCTCGGTGAAGCCCACCTCGGCGTCTATCACGATGACCGCCACATCGGCGCGGTCTACCGCCATATAAGAGCGAAGCACGCTGAACTTCTCGATGCTCTCGAGAACCTTGGATTTCTTTCTGATACCCGCCGTGTCGATGAACACGAACTTGCCCTGTTCGTTCTCCACGTAGGTGTCGGTGGCGTCGCGGGTAGTTCCCGCAATATCGGAAACGATAACGCGCTCCTCACCGCAGAGGCGGTTGATTATCGAAGACTTGCCGACGTTAGGCTTGCCGATAACGGCAACGCGCACAACGTCCTCGCCGTAGTCCTCCTCGTGCATCTCGGGGAGCTCCTCAAGAACAGCGTCCAGCAGGTCGCCGGTTCCGTGACCGTGTACCGATGACACCGCAACCGGGTCGCCGATGCCGAGATTGTAGAACTCATAGAACTCCGCAGGCGGCTCGCCGACGGTGTCGCACTTGTTGACACACAGCACGATGGGCTTGCGGGACTTTCTGAGCATTGCCGCGACTTCCTCGTCGGTGGCGGTGACTCCGCTTCTTACGTCGGTGACGAAAACTATAACGTCCGCACGCTCGATGGCAAGCTGTGCCTGCCGTCTCATCTGCGAGAGTATGATGTCCTGCGATTCCGGCTCGATACCGCCGGTATCCACCAGCATGAACTCATGCCCAAGCCATTCGCACTTTGAATATATCCTGTCGCGGGTAACGCCGGGGGTGTCCTCGACTATCGAAAGCCGCTGTCCTATCAGCTTGTTGAACAGCGTGGACTTGCCGACGTTTGGTCTGCCCACAACAGCTACCAAAGGCAGTGCCATTTTATCATCTCCTGTCCGTTAAATTGTACTTTTATCCTTTTAATATCATTTCAAACAGCTTGAATAAAACTATCGCCGCCGCGATGAAGCCTATCCCCATCAGCTTGAAGAAAAGGCTGTTGAAGGGCGCTGTGACCTCGTTGACGAAGGGTCTTGTCCTTTCGGTGAACATCACCGTTTTAAGGCGCTCGGGGTCGGGGTGGAGATACAGCTTTACCTCGTCGCCCGCATTGAACCTTACAGCAGGTGCGCCCACAGCCGGAAGTTCCGCCAGAGTCTCTGCCATGCCGTCAACATCCGCTTCGTATATCATCAGCGGCACGCCCAGCACACCGCGCTTTATTCCGACGACCTTCGCTGTCACCTCAACGGTGTATCTTGTCTTGTATTCCTTTGCATAGAATCGCCAGCGTGCAATAAACAGTATTCCCGCGACGAGCAGCGCCGATACAATGAAGTACATCAGCATTACCGCAGCCATACCATACACCTCACAATTCTATCCCCAGCACCGCATCGAGGTACTCGTAACCGTCGTTTGCGGTGGCGGTGATCTTTACGTTCAGCTTCTCCTTGACCTCGTCGAGGTAGATGTCGTCCAAAAAGATCGGCTCGTCGGCTTTGAGCATAGACTTCGCTATCAGTAGCTCGTCGCCTAAGTCCTTGCCCATGAGCTGATCCATAAGGTCGCCCGCCGTGATAAGTCCCGTGACAGTTATAGTCTCGCCGAAGAAGTGGTTGACTATCGGTATAACCTGCACCGTGACGTCGGGAAAGTGAGCCATGATGTCCTCCGCCAGCTGCTTCTGAACGGGATAAACGAGCGTGCCCGTGGCGATGGTCACCTTGCGCTTGCCGCCGTCATACTCCGCCAGTCTGAGAGCTGCGTGTACCTCGTCTATCAGCGAGCGGCACAAGCCTACGCCGTTCTCGTACTGCGGATAATCCTCGTAGAAATCACCCTCAGGGAGCGGTCTGCCCGCCGTCAGGTAGAACTCGTCCGCCGCAAACGCCATTCGTGTGCCGTACTCTTTCAGGCACTTCTCCTGCGTCTCGGCGATTATGTCGATGGTCTTTCCCGCGCCCTCGGCATCGAATATCGTCAGCGGATATAGCCCCTCGCGGAACTTGGTCACGCCGACGGGAACTATCGCAACAGAGGTTATCTGCGGCATCAGCGCGTACAGGTCGCCAAGCGTCCGCCTCAGCTCGTCGCCGTCGTTTATGCCGGGACAGCAGACTATCTGACAGTTGAGCATAAGCCCGCTGTCGGCTATCATTTTGAGATAGCGGAGCTTATCTCCCGCAAAGCGGTTGTGCATCATCATGCAGCGAAGCTCTGGATTTGTGGTGTGCACCGACACATTTATATTCAGACGCATATCGATTATGCGCTGTATGTCCTTGTCATTGAGGTTGGTCAGGGTGACATAGTTACCCTGCAAAAAAGAAAGCCGCGCGTCGTCGTCCTTGAAATACAGCGTCTCGCGCATACCCGGCGGCATCTGGTCTATGAAGCAGAAGATGCACTTGTTCGAGCAGGAGCGCTTCTCGTCCATCAGGAATGAAGCAAACTGCATACCGAGGTCGTCATATTCCGACTTGCGTATCTTCACCGTAAACTGCCTGCCGTCGCGCTCAAGTTCAAGTACGCAGCGCGATTCGGCGGCATAGAACATATAGTCCAGCACATCGGCAACAGCGTGACCGTTTATCGAGAGAAGGGTATCCCCCGCACGTATCCCCGCCTTGTCTGCGTGGCTTTTTTTATCTACATCTGTGACCTTTA
>CAMVIL010000097.1 GCA_947167535.1 uncultured Ruminococcus sp.
ACGCAAACATCGTTCACTCCTACCGCGACCTGCCCAAGCTGTACAACCAGTGGGTGTCGGTAGTAAGATGGGAAAAGACCACCCGTCCTTTCCTGCGTTCGCGTGAGTTCCTCTGGCAGGAGGGTCACACCATTCACGAGACCGCCGAGGAGGCTATCCACGAGACCGAGCAGATGCTTAATGTATACGCTGACTTCTGCGAGCAGTCGCTGGCTATGCCTGTGGTTAAGGGCAGAAAGACCGACAGCGACAAGTTCGCGGGCGCCGAGGCTACCTACGCTATCGAGGCTATGATGCACGACGGCAAGGCGCTTCAGGCAGGCACTTCCCACTACTTCGGCGACGGCTTTGCAAGAGCTTTCGGAATACAGTTCGCGGGCAGAGACAACAAGCTGGCATTCCCGCATCAGACAAGCTGGGGCGTTACCACCCGTCTTATCGGTGCAGTAATCATGACCCACGGCGACGACAGCGGACTTGTGCTTCCCCCTGCGGTAGCTCCCGTTCAGGCTGTTATTCTGCCGATCCAGCAGTTCAAGGAAGGCGTCCTCGAGAAGGCTAACGAGCTTGCAGATGCACTCAAGGCTGCGGGCATCCGCGTTAAGGTAGACGACCGCGACCAGTCTCCCGGATGGAAGTTCGCCGAGCACGAGATGCGCGGTGTGCCTGTACGTATCGAGGTCGGTCCCAAGGACATCGAGAACGGCGAGTGCGTAGTTGCTCTGCGTTTCAGCGGCGAGAAGATGAGCGTTCCCTTCGGCGAGCTGACCGACAAGATAAACGACCTGCTGACAAACGTTATCCCCAAGGGAATGTTCGACAAGGCTCTCGCGAACCGCGCGAACAAGACCTACGTCTGCAAGTCCATCGACGAGATGAATGCAGCCCTCAACGAAAAGGGCGACGGCTTCATCGAGGCTATGTGGTGCGGTGACGAGGCCTGCGAGGACAAGGTCAAGGAGCTGACAGGTGCAGGCTCGAGATGTATGCCCTTCGACCAGAAGCAGCACGACGACAAGTGCGTATGCTGCGGCAAGCCCGCAAAGGCAATGGTACTCTGGGGCAAGGCGTACTGATACAACTGACAGATACAAAAAAGGCGTTGCCGTTCAGATGGCAGCGCCTTTGTTATTTATTTGTCCGCCTTCGCCATCTCTGCGTCCTGCAGCTCGATGTAGGTGTATTTGCCTTCCTTGTAACTGTTGAATATGCCCGTAATGACAAGCTCGGTGCCTTCCTCGGGGTAGTCGTCGGGGAAGGTGAGTGAGTCGGCGTTCTTCAGACGGAACTCCAGCCCCTGCGAGCAGCAGGCTGTCGCGTCGGCGATAAGCACCGCGAAGTAGTGGTGGCCGTCCTCCTCAGTGTGGGCAAACTTGCCCTCTGCCTTGATGTACTTTCCTACGTATTTGTCGGGATTTGTCATCATGTCGTAGACCTCGGCATATGTCATGTTGGCGTTAAGGGTCGTCAGGTCAACGTCAAACTCGCCGTTGGAAGCATCGATATCCGCCACATCTGGCAGCGGATCTGTCGCCTGAGTCTGCGGCGCGAGACCTGTTTCCGCCTGCTCCTCAGCCTGCTTTGCCAGCTCGTCCACCAACTGATCTTCAGCGGACTTCGACGAGCTGTCGATTATCTTGTCCACAGTCGAAGTATCCCCGCAGCCGCTGAGGCACAAAGCCATCGTCAGTGCAGCCAGTGCGGGTATAAGTCTGTTTTTCATTTCGCTTACCCCCTCTTGAAGAGTGAAATTATCCAGAATATCAGGAACACCACGATGTCGGCTGTAACTATCGTCGAGCCGGCGGGAGTTGACATGAGAATCGAGATCAGAATGCCCGCCGCCGCGCATACTACCGAGATCACCGCCGAGCAGATTATTACGCTGAGAAAGCTCTTGAACACCCTCATCGCCGACAGCGCGGGGAAGATGATGAGTGCCGAGATGAGCAGCGAACCCACAAGGTTCATCGCCAGCACGATTATCACAGCGGTAACTATCGCGATCAGCAGATTGTACAGGTCGGACTTGACGCCTGTCGCCTTGGAGAAGCTCTCATCAAATGTGACAGCAAATATCTTGTTGTAGAACAGCACAAACAGTGCAATGACCACCGTCGACAGCGCGATGCAGAGCCACACATCAAACTTCGAGAGAGTAAGTATAGAGATGGAGCCGAACAGCGTCGAGCAGACGTCGCCGGCAACGTTTGCCGACTTCGAGAATATGTTTATCAGCATATATCCCAGCGCCAGCGCGCCAACTGATATCATCGCCACCGCCGCGTCGCCCTTTATCTTGGTGTTCTGACCTGTTCTGAGGAGCAGTATCGCCGACGCCACCGTCACGGGCATGATTATGAGCATCTGGTTCGTGAGCCCCAGTATGATAGCCACCGACATCGCGCCGAAGGCTACGTGGGAGAGTCCGTCGCCGATAAAGCTGAACCGTTTCAGCACCAGCGTAACTCCCAGCAGCGACGAGCAGAGCGCTATCAGCAGTCCCACTATCATCGCGTACTGCACGAAGGGCAGGGTGAAGTAGTCTTGCAGCTTGGATATCATCTCACTCAATGATATCACCGCCTTCCGAAAGTATAAAGGAGCGCCCGATGGGGCTGTTCACATAATCGTCCTTGCTGCCGAAGAACAGCTGCTTCTGACCGCCGATGTGAAGGATATGGCTTGCAAACATCACGGCGGCGTTTATGTCGTGAGACACCATTATTATCGTGATCCCGTTCTTGTTGAGCTTTGAGATAAGCTCGTAGAGGTCGATCTGTGCCTTGGGGTCGAGACCTGTCACGGGCTCGTCCAGCAGTAGTATCTTATCCGCCGCGCAAAGCGCTCTTGCAAGCAGCACTCTCTGCTGCTGACCGCCCGAAAGATCGCGGTAGCATCTCTTCGCGAGATCGGTGATGCCCAGCCTTTCCATATTCTTCACCGCGAGCGCCTTCTCGGCGGCGTTGTAAAAGGGTCTCAGCCCCGTCTTGCCGAGGCAGCCCGATATAACTATCTCCCTGACGGAAGCGGGGAAATCGCGCTGCACCACCGTCTGCTGAGGCAGGTAGCCTATCTCCCCCGCGCCGACTCCGCCGCTGCGTTTTATCTCGCCGGAGTTTGGCGACTTAAGCCCCAGCAGAGCCTTAACAAGCGTTGACTTGCCCGAGCCGTTCTCACCCAGTATGCAGAGGTAATCGCCCTCGCGAACCTCAAAGTTTATATCGCTGACGACCGTCTCGCCCTCATAACCGAGGGAGCAGCCGCTGCACTGTATCTGTATTTCTTTTTCTGACATATCCATCCCTTACTTATGAACCTGATAATCAATTTCAATTTGCGTGCTTTATCATTATACCACTTATACACAAGCTTTGTCAAGTCCCCGACGAGATTTTGCAAAACTTTTACACTTGACAGACTCGTAACAGTTTGATATAATATTAATGTTGATTTATTCACGATACTTCTTGTTTTTGGGAGTACTGCGGACATAGATAGCAGCGCCGCTGCACCCGCTTTATTACCCACATTCCCGACCTTATGATATAACCGTTTCTTTAAGGATAAATAGATATGAAAACTGTCAGAGAACTTCGCGCGATAGCTTTCAAAAGCCTGCGTAAGCATTACTTTCTTAATGTCGTCATAGTGTTCGTAGTCAGCGTGCTCATAAGCGGCGGCTACCGCTATGCCAGCGAATGGGATAAGAATGTCGACATGGCAGGCTCTTTGCGGCTTAATGAACCGCGAAAAACAAACTTCGAGATCATCGAGGACTTCCTCAGCGGCGTTGATGCCATCGACGTCGACCTCAGCCCCGAGACCACCGCGGAGAAATACACGAAGGGTTACTTCTCGGTGTTCGTCAACGAGACGACATCGTCGGGATCGCTGGGCTTCGGTATTATTAATGGTATCAACCAGATCGCATTCCACGGACGAGTGGACAGATCCATCGGCATTTTTATAATGACGGGATTGTCGGCGCTGTTCTGGGTGTTCTTCAAGAATCTTGTGCTTATCGGTCAGTGCCGGTACTTCATCGAACGCCGCATCTACCCCGAGACCCGTGCCGACCGATTGTTTTTCATCTTCAAGACGGGTCACGTCAGACATACTGCGTGGGTCATGCTGGTGAGGTCTATACGCCAGACACTCTGGAACATCACCCTCATCGGCGGGTTTTATAAAAGGTACGAGTACCTGCTGATACCCTATCTCCTCGCCGAGAACCCCAACCTCACCTGCAAGGAAGCCTTCAAGCTCTCCAAGGAGCTGATGAACGGCTACAAGCGGCGCGCTTTCAGAATGGACGTCTCGCTGCTTCCATACGTGCTGCTGGACGGCTTTACATTCCATATGTCGTCGCTGCTGTTCTTAGATCCTTTCCGCGAGATAATCTACGCCGAGATGTACATGGAACAGAGAGCCGCAAAGCGCACCACTATGAATCTCGAATTCAAGCTTTACGACACCCTGCTGGCAGTCAACCCCGAAGGTCTGGAGTGCTATCCCGACTACGTCTGCCCTACCCGTTACCATGAACAGCACAAGTGGCTCACCACCGACTGGGATCGCGGCTACGGCGGCGATACGGTAATACTGTTCTTTTTCTTCTTCTCGGGCATAGGCTGGGTGTGGGAGGTCATCTTCTATCTGATAAACGACGGCGAGTTTATCAACCGCGGCACTATGCTGGGACCCTGGCTGCCGATATACGGTCTCGGCGGCTGGATAATCATTTACCTCATGAGACCCCTCCGCAAGACCCCCGAGCTCATGTTCGCGGGCGCCACCCTCGCCTGCGGAAGCGTCGAGTATTTCGCTTCGTGGATACTCGAAAAGCTACTCAAAATGCGCTGGTGGGACTACACGGGCTATTTCATGAACCTAAACGGCAGGATATGCCTTGAGGGCGTGCTGGTCTTCGGCTTCGCGGGCGTTACTATGACTTACTTCATCGCCCCCGTAGCAGATAACCTCCTCGCAAAGATCCCCAAACGCGCCCGAAAGATGATCTGCATAACCCTCACCGTCCTGTTCCTCGCCGACCTCGCCTACTCCGCTCTCCACCCCAACATGGGCGACGGCATAACAGGCAATTTCTATTAACCCGTAAGTAACAGCCTTGACGCTAAGACAGATGCAGACTCTTGGGGACTCCGTCCCCAAACCCCTGCCAAAGAACCCCTTTTGGAGAAGGGGTCCGGGGAGACCCTTTTCAAAGGGTCCCCCGGCGGGAGTCTGAGGTCAGAGCCCTCAGGAGACCACGCCTGTCTCAGCTTCAAGGTGCTATATACAATTTAAAAGGAGATTTCTACTATGACTAACACCGCTATGATCCTCGCGGGAGGACAGGGTAAGAGAATGAAGACTGACAAGCCGAAAGTGCTTTGCAATGTGCTGGGCGAGCCCATGCTGGAGTGGGTCATCACCGCCTGCGAGAGTGCGGGGCTGGAGAAAGTCTGTATCATCAAGGGCTACAATGCTGCAATGATAGACGAGTACCTTTCCGGCCGCCAGTCGAAGGCCGACATCAGCACGGCACTTCAGGCAGAGCAGCTGGGCACGGGTCATGCCGTAATGCAGGCTGAGGATTTCCTGAAGGCGAACGCCGACGGCAACCTGCTGATACTCAACGGCGACGCCCCCTTCATCGACGCCGAGACGATCAACAGCGCACTTGAGATGCACGTTTCGGACGGCTGTTCGGTAACGGTGGTCACGGCAAACATTCCCGATCCTGCGGGATACGGACGCATCGTCCGCGGCGAGAACGGCATCAGCGCCATCGTCGAGCACAAGGACTGCGACGCGGCTCAGCTTGCCATCACCGAGGTAAACTCCGGCTGCTACTGGTTCAGGACAGCTGACCTCATCGAGGTGCTGGGCG
>CAMVIL010000098.1 GCA_947167535.1 uncultured Ruminococcus sp.
CTCCGGTACCGTTCACGGCTCTCTTGCCGCAGGCGCTCTGACTACCACCTACACCGCTTCTCAGGGTCTGCTGCTCATGATCCCCAATATGTACAAGATCGCAGGCGAGCTGCTTCCCTGCGTTATCCATGTTTCCGCACGCTGCGTTGCTTCGCACGCGCTGAACATCTTCGGCGACCACTCTGACATTTATGCTTGCCGTCAGACCGGTTTCGCTATGCTCTGCTCCTCCAACCCGCAGGAAGTAATGGACCTCGGTACCGTTGCTCACCTCGCTACCATCAAGGGCAGAGTTCCTTTCCTCCACTTCTTCGACGGCTTCCGCACCTCCCACGAGATCCAGAAGATCGAGACCTGGGATAAGGCAGACGTTGCTGAAATGGTAGATTATGACGCTATTCAGGAATTCAGAAACAGAGCTATCAACCCTGAGCATCCCGTACTCCGCGGTACCGCTCAGAACGGCGATATCTTCTTCCAGGCTCGTGAGGCCTGCAACACCTACTACAATGCAGTTCCCGCTGTTGTAGAGGAGTACATGGACAAGGTCAATGCTAAGATCGGCACTGACTACAAGCTGTTCAACTACTACGGTGCTCCCGATGCTACTCACGTAATCGTAGCTATGGGTTCCGTTTGCGACACCATCGAAGAGACCATCGATTACCTCAACAACAAGGAAGGCACCAAGCTGGGTCTTGTTAAGGTAAGACTGTACAGACCTTTCGTAGCTGAGAAGCTGGTAGAGGCTCTGCCTGACACCGTTGAGCAGATCTCTGTTCTCGACAGAACCAAGGAGCCCGGCTCCCTCGGCGAGCCGCTGTGGCTTGACGTTGTTGCTGCTCTCAAGGGCACCAAGTTCCACGATGTAGTTGTAAGCTCCGGCAGATACGGTCTCGGCTCCAAGGATACCACTCCTGCTCAGATCAAGGCTGTATTCTGGAACGCTTCCTGGAAGGACAGCTACAAGCCCAGATTCACCATCGGCATCAAGGACGACGTTACCAACCTCTCGCTGGATTCCTCCGAGAAGCTCGACTCCGCTCCTGCAGGCACCACCGCATGTAAGTTCTGGGGCCTCGGCGCTGACGGTACCGTTGGTGCTAACAAGAACTCCATCAAGATCATCGGCGACCACACCGACCTCTATGCTCAGGCATACTTTGCATATGACTCCAAGAAGTCGGGCGGCGTAACCGTTTCCCACCTGAGATTCGGTAAGACTCCTATCAAGTCTACCTACCTCATCAACATGGCTGACTTCGTTGCCTGCCATAACGAGAGCTATATCACCAAGTATGATATGGTTTCCGACATCAAGCCGGGCGGTACCTTCCTGCTCAACTGTCAGTGGAGCGAGAAGGAGCTGGACAAGCACCTCCCCGGTCAGGTAAAGAGATACATCGCTCAGAACAACATCAAGTTCTACATCATCAACGGCGTTAAGATCGGTAAGGAGATCGGTCTGGGCAACAGGATCAACACTGTTCTTCAGTCTGCATTCTTCAAGCTGGCTAACATCATTCCCATCGAGGACGCTGTTAAGTACATGAAGGACGCTGCGACCGCTTCTTACTCCAAGAAGGGTGAAGCTATCGTTAAGATGAACCATGACGCTATCGACGCCGGCTATCAGCAGATAGTTGAGGTAAAGGTTCCTGCTGCTTGGAAGAAGTGCAAGGACACCAAGATGGGCATGGACGCTGTTAAGGATAAGGACAAGGTTCTTCAGGACTTCGTTAACAACATCCAGATCCCCTGCAACGCTCAGAAGGGTGACGATCTGCCTGTTTCCACATTTGTACACATGGCTGACGGTACCTTCCCGCAGGGTTCTGCTGCATTTGAGAAGAGAGGCATCGCTGTTGACGTTCCCGCTTGGAACAACGAGAACTGCATCCAGTGTAACTTCTGCTCTTATGTTTGCCCCCACGCTGTAATCCGTCCCGTTATCATGACCGAGGACGAGTTGAAGAAGGCTCCCGAGCTGGCTAAGAAGAAGGCTGTTGCCTGCACCGGTATGCCCGGCTACTACTTCGTAATGACCATGTCTGCTCTGGACTGCACCGGCTGCGGCAGCTGTGTAAACGTATGTCCCGGCAAGAAGGGCGAGAAGGCTCTGTCCATGATGCCTCTTGACACCCAGATCGCTGAGCAGGAAGTATTCAACTACGCTGTTAAGCTTCCCGAGAAGCCTGAGGTTCTTGAGAAGTTCAAGGAGAGCACTGTTAAGGGCAGCCAGTTCAAGCAGCCCCTGCTCGAGTTCTCCGGCGCTTGCGCAGGCTGCGGTGAGACTCCTTATGCTAAGCTGATCACCCAGCTGTTCGGCGACAGAATGTACATTGCAAATGCTACCGGCTGTTCGTCCATCTGGGGCGGTTCCGCACCTTCTACTCCTTACACCAAGAACGCTAAGGGCAAGGGTCCTGCCTGGGCTAACTCTCTGTTCGAGGACAACGCAGAGTACGGCTACGGTATGTTCCTTGCTCAGAACACCATCAGACAGCGCACCATCGCTAAGGTTCTGGAGCTCTCCAAGACCACCAAGAAGGCTGACGTGAAGAAGGCTGCTGAAGAGTATCTGGCTACCGTTGACGACGGCAAGAAGAACTCGCCTGCTACCGACGCTCTGATCGCTGCTCTGAAGAAGAACAAGACCAAGGCTTCCGAGGAGATCCTGAAGGATGCTGACTTCCTGAGAAAGAAGTCCATGTGGATCTTCGGCGGCGACGGCTGGGCTTATGATATCGGCTTCTCCGGTCTGGACCATGTTCTGGCTTCCGGCGAGGACGTTAACATCTTCGTATTCGACACCGAGGTTTACTCCAACACCGGCGGACAGTCCTCCAAGTCCACTCCTACCGGCGCTATCGCACAGTTCGCTGCTGCTGGTAAGGAAGTTAAGAAGAAGGATCTGGCTGGCATTGCTATGACCTACGGTTATGTATATGTTGCTCAGATTGCTATGGGTGCTGACATGAACCAGTGCATCAAGGCAATTGCAGAGGCTGAGGCTTATCCCGGTCCTTCGCTGATCATCGGCTATGCTCCTTGTATCAACCACGGTATCAAGGGCGGCATGAAGATCGCTCAGACCGAGGAGAAGAAGGCTGTTCAGGCTGGTTACTGGCATCTGTACAGATACAATCCTTCCCTCAAGCTGGAAGGCAAGAACCCCTTCACCATGGATTCCAAGGCTCCCACTGCGGACTACAAGGAGTTCCTGATGGGCGAGGTTCGTTACAACGCTCTGGCAAGACAGAACCCCGAGCGTGCTGAGAAGCTCTTCGACAAGGCTATCAAGAACGCTCAGGACAGATACGACTATCTGCTCCGCTATGCTAAGCTCTACAACGAGGAGAAGTAATTCCGATTTCGGATTACGAGATTCGTTAAAATAGCAAACTCAAAGCCCGAAGCTTAATTGCTTCGGGCTTTTCTTTTGACGCGTCTTCGCTCGGTGCAGTAGCCCTCGCTCGCAAAGCGATACGCTCATTCTGAGCCGCGGCACTTGCGTGAGCTGTTCCTTCAGTTTGCGACCTCTGGCGTGCACCTTAATACATTCCCCTGATGGCTTCTACGGGTAGATGTAGTTTTTTGGTGCCAACTTTGCGACGAAAAAGGGGGGCGTTGCCGCCCCCCTACTAAACTATTCTCTTTACCACTTATAAGTCTTATTCCCGCTCTTAACAAGCTTCTTACAGTCTTTCACTGCCAGCGCATTATCCTTGCCCTTCTTGCAGTACAGCTTATTATTCTTTATCACCGTCGTACCGTATTTATTCCCTGCGTACGAACCCATATATATCGCCTGTCTGCCGCCCTTGACCGTGTTTCCGCTGATGACATTCTTATACTTCGTGGAAATGCTGTTGCTCTTGAACAGCGCAATGTTCAGACCGATGGTGTACACCGTGTCGGTGCGGCTGCCTTTGGAGACGATGGTGTTGTTCTTTACCTTCACGCCCACCGCGTTATGCAGCGCCACCGCTTCGGAGGTCACGCCCGTCACTTTGCAGCCCACGATGGTGATGTTCTTGTGGTACTTGCCAAGGTACTTGCCGCCCTCGGTGTCGGTCTTGTTGGCGCAGATGCCGCGTCCGCCGTTGATGGTGCAGCCGCTGACGGTAATATCCGAGCAGGTCTGACCCTTGACGAACTTGCTGCCGTATGCCGCAACGGAGGGCGCGGTCGCCTTGGTGGAGAGGTCTATCTGCAGCGCTTCCTCGAGGGTATCGGAAGCGGGGGTGCCCTTGGATATCAGCTTGCAGTTGTTGACCTTGACCTTCTTGCAGGCGATCAGTTCCAAGGCGTGGCTGCGGTAGTTGGTCATGATAGTGCAGCCGTCGAGGGTGATGTCGCTGGCGAAGTTGAAGCGGAATGTCGAGGTGCTTCTCAGCTGTTTTTCGTTCTTGCTGATCTTCCAGGTGCCGCCCTTGAACTTAACGTGCTGTATCGACTTGTAGTCTGTCCGTGTGGGTTCGTGGATGACAAGGGTGTTCTGCGGGTCGGTCTGGAAGACGGTGGTACCCGTGGCGATGACGGTGGTATTGCTGCCGGGGCGGATGGTGCGGTCGGTCTTGCAGGTGCCCTTCGGCAGGATTATCGTCTTTTTCTCGTCGTTGTTTATGAGGTAGTTGAGCGCCGCGCCGTTGGCGTGAGCGTCCTTCTGCATCAGCATCTGATACTTGTTGGTGCCGACCTTTTTCGCGATCTTCTCCTTGTGGAGATAGACGTAGCCGTCGTCGCTGACCTCAATACCGAGGCTCTCGGGCTGCTCGGCGAACACACCGAAGCTCATCACCGACGCCGCCATCACGGCAGCCACACAGCCCGCAGCGAATCTGCGAGCGAGACTGATTGATATTTTCATTTTTTACAACTCCCTTTGGCGAATGTTCGCCATATTAAATAATCGCCCATAAGTTATCGTCTAAAACTATATTCCAATGCGAAAAACAGGCATATCTTTTACTATCTCATACGAAATAGCATACATATATAAAGCAAAATAAATAACCGGATTTATTAATGTAAAAACTATTTTTTCGTATACATGATCTGAATGTTTATACCCAAAATACAATGAAATACTTCCACAAATAATAGTTGAAAAAAGAAGATAATCATTTAAATCATTCCTAATTATTGATGATAATATAATTCCTGCGATCACAATAATCGAAGCAGTGTAAATTGATAGTTTTTTCAGGGACATATCTTTTTTGATAATAATAGCAGTTGTTATAACTCCCAATAGTATTCCGATTACTGATATAAGTGCTATTGTACTATAGCCCCAAAGGAAGAAAACCATAAACAGGTGAATTGCAATATGCGAGTTACACAGTGCAAAAAACAATTTGATCAGCCACTTACGTTTTTCGGTGCAAAATACTTTTTTGAATAAATCACATTTCATTGCAAAAAACCTTTCTAATATACTATATACATTTTTTATTGTTATTTTAACCTATTATGATAATCAGAAGCTAAAAAATAATAAGTTCCTCCCATGTGTCCGTCAGCCGTTTTACGTGGTTTCCTAATAATATTTTAACATATCCCCACCGATTTGTCAAGGGAACTTGGCGACCCTGCACTATCGGGAGCTTGCATAGTCCGCAAGGATTGTACACAACAAACAAAAATCGGCGCTCACACAAATGAGCGCCGAAGCTTTTACAATATCAAAAAATTACGATATTCCGCAGAAAATCACATCTGAGCCGAGTAGTTGGGAGCTTCCTTGGTGATGTAGATATCGTGGGGATGAGACTCCTTCAGACCAGCGCCTGTGATGCGAACGAACTGAGACTTGGTGTGGAGCGTCTCGATGTCGGGAGAACCGCAGTAGCCCATACCAGCGCGGATACCGCCGCAGAGCTGGAAGATG
>CAMVIL010000099.1 GCA_947167535.1 uncultured Ruminococcus sp.
CTTGATCTCGGTGTCGCAGCGGTCGGCTTCGCGGTAGATCCTTGATTCCCCCAAGCCGTGGTCAGCGGCGGCGCGCCTTTCATAGAAGCCGCCCTGAGTGAAGGGGGTAAAGCTTAACGTCCAGTCTCCGCCGTTGTCGGAGAAAAGGATCGAATCGTCCGACTGTTCCGCGGTGACTCCTGGAGGCACCTGAAATGACAGTCCCTGCTCTTCAAAGCTCTGCTCCTCAAGAGGCAGAGTGCCCGTCTCGGGCGGGATGGGCAGTTCGTATATAAGCGCGTTGTCGAGAGGCTTTTCTTCAACATAGTCGTCGTCAACGACGGGGGCAGTCTGAGACTGAGTGCCGTCCTTATCGGTCTTCTTGCCGCAGCCGGTAAGTGCCGAGCCGAAAACCATTATTATAGCAAGCGTGAGAGCCAGCTTCTTCTTCATGATCTATTCCTCCGTATGGCAGCATACTTTCTGATATACTATTATACTATATATAAAGGCGGTTTTCAAGTGTCAAAATGCACAAAGGGAAAAACGACCGCGGGCTTGCATTTCCCGATGGTCGGTGATATAATAGAAACAGAAAGTCTTGCTTTGCAAGCATTGTCATTGGATCAATAAAAGGAGAGGTCGGTATGTGGGGTGCAATCATTGGTGATATGGTCGGGGCGTCCTTTGCGGGGAAGCTCAACAACAATTACCGCTTCGAGACTGCGGAGCATTTCGGCGGGTACACCGTCAACACGCTGCTTGTCACGGCACTTGAGGAGTACCTGAGTTACGCTCCCACGCCGCCAAGCGGCAGGATAGCCGTGAAGCTCGCCGAGCGCGAGATCGGAGGGATACAGAAGAAATATCTCCAGAGGAGTGCCGGACTGTGCGACGAGCCTAGAAAAAGATGGATCTCCTCGGCGGGACTCAGAAGGACTATCTCTGTAGGTGCTTTTGCTCCCGTGCTTGCGCTGCCGCTGGCGGTGGTGTGCGACGACGTTGAGCAAGCTGCCGAACGCGCGGAGCAGACCTGCGCCTATATCAGCGACTGCGCCGAGAGCAGAGAAGCTGCAAGGGCGGGTGCGGTGCTGCTGTATTCTCTGATGCACGGCATCGACAAGACCGAGCTGAACGAGATATGCGAGCCTTTCTGCGGCTTTGCACCCGAAGTACCCTATGCCGAGATACAGGAGACCCTCTCCGAAGGCGGGGGCGTTCGCGAATATGTTCAGGGAGCCGTTGCGGCACTGGTCAAGTCCTACGATTTTGACAGCGCTGTAAGATTCGCAGCCGCACTCGGCAGAGAGCCGCAGACTGTCTGCGCACTGGCGGGAGCTATGGCTGAGGCGTATTATAAGGACATACCGACGGAACTTGCCGAAAAAGCAATGAACGGGCTGGAGATACACGAGAGAACAAAGGTTAAAAATTTTATGAAAAAAACTGAGGGAAAATACTTGACAAAATAACGTCATGATGTTATAATAAACAAAGTGAGTCGGATATACGGCAGCGGCGCGGTATTACGCGCTGAGGAAAGTCCGAGCATCGCAGAGCAGGATAGTTGATAACGTCAACCGAGGGTGACCTCCGAGCTAGTGCAACAGAAATATACCGCCTTATAATAAGGTAAGGGTGGAAAGGCGAGGTAAGAGCTCACCGGGGCAGTCGTGAGGCTGCTGCCATGTAAACCTTATCCGATGCAACGCCAATGGCGGCGGCGCAGACAATGGCTGCTCGTCAGTCTGCACACCGTAGGCGGCTGGAGCTGTGCGGCGACGTACAGCCAAGATAGATTGCCGTACACGACAAAACTCGGCTTACAGTTCGGCTCACACCCAGAAATGGGAAGTTCGGCAGCAAAATTAGTGTATTGTTATTAATTTTGAACAGAGATTGAACATTTAATTGTTATAAATGCCGAATTTTTTAAAAAACAGTTGCATATTGCATCGAAAGATGCTATAATAAATCATGTAAATATAGATTCTATGGAGAATCAGGAGGAAAATGACATGAAAGTATTAAAAGTTTTATCTGCAAGCGCAATTGCTGCAGCAGTAGCAGCAGCAGTAACAGTACCCGCATCCGCAGCAACTACATACAAGGATGTAATTGAAGCAACTAAGGCTTGCGGCGTACAGGCTCACAACGTTCAGCAGCTGGAGAACTTCCTTGAGGCTAACGATTCTTATTTTACTTCTGATGAGTACGATGAGATGGTAGCTGATATGGAGAATATCCGCGACACTTATGTAATCCCTGCAGCTAAGGCAGCTGGTCTTCCTACCGATGACCTCGCTTCCCTGACTGAGGATGAGAAGATCCTGATCGGTCGTCAGTGGTCTGATGCTGATAAGGAAGCAATCTGCAATGACCTTATCGAGCTCGGTGCTGACTATGATGTAACCGTTACCATCACCAAGGCTTCTGAGAGCCACTATGATGTTGTTGCTACCATCAACAAGACCGACAGCAACGATTCTAACGATTTTAACAACTCTGGCAGCTCTTCCAGCTCCAGCACTACTGACTCCACCAAGAAGGACTCTGCAGTTGCTCCTTCCGGCGGCGTTATGAAGGCTGGTTCCAACGCTACTGCTATCGCTTTCGGCGGCATCGCTACTCTGCTTGCTGCTACCGGTATCGTTGTAGTTGCTAAGAAGAACAAGGAATAATTCCTGAATATTACGGAGTGATCAATAATGAGCAATCATAAGTCCGGACATTCTTCCGGTCATGGGGCTCATCACAGACATTCATCGTCAAATAGGGTGTTGAGGACAATTACATTTGTTCTCACACCTTTTTTGGTTCTGATGATAGTTTGCGGTGCGCTCACTCTTGCGCTGTACAAGCCTTTTTACACCGTCAAGCCTATGCTCGATATAGTCTTTGACGCTAAGGGTGCGGACAGCGATAATCTGCTTAATCTCGTCGATTCCGATTTCAGCCTTGAGGACAGACATAAGGCTGAGAGAGTGGTCGTTGACGACGATACTAAGCAGGAGCATACTATGCTTTATCCTTATTACGGAGACAAGTATGCTACCCTCAACTGCAAGAATGCAGGCATGAATGATATCCCTGTTTACTGCGGTACCGACTCGGCTAACCTTGAAAAGGGAGCCGCCTGGTTCAACGGCTCGGTCTATATCGGTCACAAGGGCAATGTCGTAATCGCAGGTCATAATCACACCTACTTTTTCAATCTCCCTAAGTGCGAGATCGGCGATATCGTTACTCTTGAGACCTCTTATGTCAAGCAGACCTACATTATCACCCAGCGCGAGGTCTTCCACGAGACCGATCTTACCTACATCAGACCTACCGAGGACGACAGGCTTACCATGTACACCTGCTGGAACAACGGCAGACTGGGTATGAGTAAGTACAGACTCGCGATAATCTGCGAGCTTACCGAACGTGAGTGGAAGGATGTGAAAGAGAAGAAGTGAAAAAGCTTTATCACTATCCTGCAATGATGATACTCTCGTTCTTTGCAGTAATAATTCTGATCGTTTTTGAGGCGGCGATGTTCGTTGAGACGGTTGTCTTCAAGCCTGCGCTTTATTCCGAGGCTATCGGGCGCAAGGCGGTCATCAACGCTGTCTATGACGATCTTGAGATCTATTTCACACAGTTCTCCGCGCCTACGGGTATTCCTTCCGAGGTGTTTATCGATCCGATAAACAAGGACGACATCTCTCAGTCGGCGTTTGATCTGCTGTCCGATTCTCTCGCCTACCTCACCGACAAGAACGCTCCCAAGCCTGAGATCAAGTATGATTTCAAGCCCTTTGAGGACAGCGTAGTCGGGTATATCGAGGACTACTCTGAACGCAATAACATCGAAAAGGACGAGGACTACTACAACCTTATAGACAACACGGTGTCTACTGGTGAGGGTCAGATCAGACATCACCTTGACGTCATGATGCTCTATCAGCTGTCCAACAGCAAATACGGCGAGGTCATGCACAATAAGTCGGGGTATATCCGCATGATAATGTTCGGCTCCGCGGGTGTGCTGGCGCTCATCGCGATCCTTATGTTCGTCGTTGACCGCAATCATATCAGAGACCTGACCTACTGGGTGGGTATGGTGATCGCTGTTTCGGCTGTGATCCTGCTGATACCCTGCACCTACCTGAACAAGATCAATTACTTTAGCACTTTCTTCGTTCGGTCGCCGCACATTTATCTTACGGTGACGGGCGTTTTCCAGACCATGCTCAACATGATTATCTACTTCGAGACCGTCATGCTGATAATCGGTCTGATACTGATCGTGCTCACAATCGTGATCCATATGCTTTACGTGAGCTACAGGCGCTCGAAGCATGATCGCGAAAGAGATTGATATAATAACAACGTCCCGCTGACGCTTGGTCGGCGGGACGTTTTCTGTTGCCATGTTAAGTGCAGGCGTATGTTACTGAGCCGTTATCCTGCCTTCGGGAGAGATGGTCAGCTTTCCGCGTGAGGCGGCGAGGTCTATGCCTTCGCCCAGCGTAGGTTCTGCGGCTGAGGTCAGGCGGGGATAGCCGAACAGCCTTGACATCTCGCGCATGAGATCGGCACGCTCCATCGAGACCTGATCGTTGATTATGAGCGCGGCGGCATTGGCGAGCTCTTCCGGCGGGATCTCTGCAAGGGGACGCTTGAAGTCCTGATCGGGGTCGGGAACGCGGCAGCCGTCATAGCTTTCGGGCGACTGTCCGACGATCCAGATGAATCGCTCACCGCTCTGCGATGTCGTTTCGCTGTAACTGAGGTTGCCCATGGCGGCGATGATGGTGTTCTCGGCCTTGGGTGTCGAGCGTGAGAGTCCCCACGCCGTCACGATGCGCTTCTTGATGCTTGAGAATGCGACTGGCGACTCCGCTTCAAGGATCCAGCTGACGTTTTCGCTGATCTTGTCGAGGGTGCCGGAGAGGTAGAAGTCTTTTGAGGTGCCCTGCTCCGCGACGTTCCATCGCGCGTATTTCTCGCATCTTTCGGCGAGGGGCGACGGTGCGTCCTCGTATTCAAACTCTATCGGCGCGGCGGCAGCCTTGACAGGCTCGGGCGCTTCGGGCGGGTTGCGGTATTCGTTCAGCGCCTGCTCTGCGGCGGCGGTGATCTTGCTTATCACAGTCTCGCGGTCATTCATCCAGTCGAGGATGTTCACGTTCACAAGCTTCCAGCCCAGCCCTCTGAGCACCGACGGCTGACCGATGTATCTGTCACGCGCCGAGGACTCGCTGAGCAGCGCCTTGCCTCCGCAGTTGATACCCAGCAGATATCTGTCGGGGGCGTCGGGATTGACGATGGCTGCGTCCACGCGATAACCTGAGCAGCCGACGCAAAGGTCGGTATTGTACCCGCGCTGCCTGAGGATATCTGCCACAGCGGCGGCGAATCCGTCGCTCTGAGTTCTGACTGAACCTGCGCTGACAGCCAGCGCCTGCTTGCCCTTGGCGGCGAATTCGAGGAAGGCTTTCAGCTCGGCGACGCCGTCGGAGCTTGTTCTCGAAAGGTCGATCTGCTCGGGTCGCAGAGTGGAGAACACCTTCATTTCCTTGCGGGCACGGGACACGGCGACGTTAAGTCTGCGCCAGCCGCCGTCGCGGTTGATGGGACCGAAGTTCATCGAGACCTTGCCGTCCTTGTCGGGACCGTAGCCGATGCTGAACAGAATGACATCGCGCTCGTCGCCCTGTACGTTCTCGAGGTTCTTGATGATGATGGGCTCGTACATATCGTTAGCGGCGGCCTCAAGCTGCGGGTCGGCGATGAACGCCTCGCTGAGCAGGTCGTCGATCAGGTTTTGCTGCACGATGCTGAATGTGACAACGCCGATGCTGTCGCGGCAGAGGCTCTCGTCCCGCAGGCGGCGGCATATCTC
>CAMVIL010000100.1 GCA_947167535.1 uncultured Ruminococcus sp.
CATCAAGGACAAGAGCCTGCTTCTCATCGACGACAGCATCGTCCGCGGCACCCAGATGCGCGAAACTACCGAATATCTCTTCCAGTCGGGAGCTAAGGAAGTACATATAAGACCCGCATGTCCGCCGCTGCTTTACGGCTGCAAGTACCTGAACTTCTCACGTTCGAGCTCCGAGATGGATCTTATTACACGCCGCGTTATCGCAGACCGTGAGGGCGACAAGGTAAGCCCCGAGACGCTCGCTGATTACGCAAATCCCGACAGCGCCAACTATGCCGCTATGGTCGAGGAGCTTAGAAAGCAGCTGAAATTCACCAGCCTCCGCTTCCACCGCCTCGACGATATGCTCAATTCCGTAACAGGCATAGACCACTGCAAGCTCTGCACCTACTGCTGGGACGGCAGAGAGTAAGTGCTTCTACAGAGAGGCTGCGGTGTACTGCTGAGGGCTCTGCCCTCAGACTCCCGCTAGGGGGACCCTTTGGAAAGGGTCTCCCCTAGACCCCTCCTAAACTTTTTTGCGAAAAATACCCATATAGGGCTATGACCTATATGGGTATTTTTAATAGAGAATCTGTAGTAAGAGTCGAGAGAGAAACCTTTTTTCATAAGGGTTTCTCTGGCAGGGGTTTGGGGACAGAGTCCCCAATAGCATACCACAGTTTTTCCTCAGAAGAATTACTCCTCCTCAGTCTCGGGTTCCTCAGCAGCGGGAGCGGGGGCGTTGAGAGCCTCTACTGCGTTGATAGTGGAGTTTACGTCGTCGAGGTTCTTCTTGAGAACTTCGCGAGCCTCGGTGAGGGTCTTGGTAACATTCTCGGTGAGAGCAGCGCGGATCTGAGCGTCCTTCTCCTTAGCCTGATTAACGATCTCCTCGGCCTCAGCCTGAGCCTGACGAATAAGTTCGAGAGCGTCCTGCTTAGCCTGACGAATGATCTCGGTCTCGCTTACCAGCTCCTTGACCTTGTTCTTGGCAGCCTCAACAGCCTCGTCAGCCTGAGCGCGGATACGGTCAGCTTCGATATTAGCGTCAGCAATGATCTTATCGCGGTTCTCCTCAGTCTCCTGAGCCTTCTTTATCTCAGCAGGCATACTGAGGGAGAGATTGTCGATGTAGTCTCTCATCTGTTCGCAATCGATCAGCTTCTTGCTGGAGAAAGGAACAGCAGACGAGTTATCGAGCAGTTCTTCCATAAGTTCAAGTATTTCCTTGTAAGTCATATTTAACATCCTTTCATGAATTGTTTTCTTTATATAATGCAGCTCATTCTCCGAGCCGTCGAACTATATCTGGCAGAATCTCCGCAGGCACGAAGCCTGAAATATCACCGCCGAGCACAGCGATCTCCTTGACCACGCTGGACGAGAGGTACATATTCTCGGAGCTGGTGGTGAGGAACACGGTCTCAGCATTGGGATAGAGCTTCTTATTTGCAAGCGCCATCTGGAACTCATATTCAAAGTCCGAAACAGCGCGCAGACCCTTAACTATGGCGCAGGCACCGGTTCTTTCGAGGTATTCCGCCAGCAGTCCGTCGTGGCAGTCCACGCAGACGTTCTCAAGATGACCTGTCACCCTGAGTATCAGCTCCATGCGCTCCTCGATGGTGAACGCTGTTGTGTTGCGCTTTTTAGGATTGAACGACACCAGAATTATGACCTTGTCAAAAAGCTTTGCGGCGCGTTCGATTATGTCAAGATGCCCGTAGGTCACGGGGTCAAAGCTGCCGGGGCAAACGGCTATTCTTCTCATGATATCAGCCTTTCATCAATTATTCGCCGTCGGCATCGGGGGTGCGGTAAATAGTCACCGCAACTTTTCCGTAGCGATATCTCTTGTGAAGTATAAATCCGGGGAATTCATCAGGGAGAGTTGTCTCAGCCTCGTGCTCGCATATCGCGAATCCGCCGACGTTCATAAGCGGCGCGAGTCCCTGCATAGCCTGTTCGATCAAACCGTGTCTGTACGGCGGGTCGAGCAGCGCGATATCAAAACCGCCCTTCGAGACCTTTATGTACTCGAGGCTGTCCATGTGAAGCACACGGGAACAGTCGTTGAATCTGCACGCCGAGACGTTATCCTTGACGATCGCAACAGCATCAGCGGACTTGTCCACGAACACGCAGTGCTTTGCGCCGCGGCTGAGCGCCTCGATACCAAGCTGACCACTACCCGCGAAAAGGTCAAGCACCGAAGCCGCGGGGATATCGAACTGTATCACCGAGAACAGCGCTTCCTTAACGGCATCGGGAGTAGGTCTGATGTCGAGGGAGTCAAGTGTTTTTAGTTTTCTGCCCCTTGCGGAGCCGGTAATTACTCTCATGATCTTCATTCCAATCATCTGTTATACAGTAATATTATACAATAAATTGCCGCTTTTGTCTAGGGTCAAAACGCATTTTTTGTGCCGAAAAATGTCAAAAGGGTTAATTTTGTACAAACAGTAAAAAAGAGACCCCGCCAAACGAGGTCTCTTTAGTAACTTAGTCAAAAGCAGTTATTAGTTCTTCTTTCTGGAAACCACAACTACTGCGCCTGCAACTGCTGCGAGAGCAAGTGCGATACCAGCAGGAGCGCCGGACTTAGCGTTCTCGGTAGCATCGGAAGCGCTGTCAGCGAGGCTCTCGGTGGTCTCAGTCTTGGTGGTGCCACCCTTGCTGCCGCCGTTACCGCCGCCGCCGTTGCCGCCCTTGGAAGAAGAGCTCTGGCTGGAGCTAGCGTTGGAATCGCTGCCGCTTGCATTGGAATCACCGGACTCTGTGCCGGACTCGTTGGAATTGGTGCTGTCGTTGGAAGCCTCAGCAAAGTTGATAGTAAATGTTATGCTGATAGTGCCATCCTCGGTGGGTAATGCAGTAGGATCAATAGTAGAACCAACGCCCGCCGAAGGATCGGGAGCATAGTTGTTGATGATAGCAACGGAAATGGTGCTGTCCTTAACATCGGTCTTGAACACACCTGCATCGCCTGTAAATGTGCCTGCGCCCGGGATATCAACGGTAACGTCGGAAACAGTCACTTCCTGAGTCTTAGCCTCATCGAGATAGCACTTGCCGCTGTCTTCATCATAGAAGCAGGGGATATCGGTGGAGATACCGAGCATATTGAACCGGCTGGTCTTAGTTTCACCGGGCTCCCATGTAAGGTTCTCAGCGGTAACATCCTCACTGCCGTCACTTGTAGCAGGTTCATAATTGTACATCATGGACCAAGGGCAATCCATTCTGCCCAGAGTCTGTTCTTCGTCAACATACCAGCCCTTCTTGTTAGAAGGGTTATTGAGGTCAGGTGCTGTGTTTACCTTACCGCTGGTAGCGATAGACACGGTATATGTACCGCTGCCGTTTATAGCTGTATCACCGCAATCAAGAGCGGTGTCAAAGCCGTAGGCGCCGCCCTGTACACCAACTTCTGCCTGCGGGTATTCTGCATGGTCGCCGCCTTCACCGGGCATATTGCGGTAATTCCAGGTATCCATGGTCTGGAAAGTGATACCTGCATTACCGGTAACGGTAGCGTCAGCGGAAGCAGCGGGTGCGGAACCCATTGCAAAAGTAGTCATTGCGATTGCGGAAGCTGCCATGCCGGCAAAGATCTTCTTTAATTTCATGATAATTACTTCCTTTCAAATAATATTTCATTTTTCTCCATTTCGTTTTGCTGCCCAAGTGGACATAAAAACTCCATACTAATATTTTACTTTATTTTTTGTCATTTTTCAATCGTATTATTAAACAAACTTTGTACTACATAATTGTGCATATGTGATGAATAGTGCACAATCATTTGAAATTCAGGTGAAAATACAAGCCGGTATATCAAAAACCTGCGATAAGTAGCATTTTACGCGGTGTAATATTTTTATATTTTCTTCTTTTGCTGGTGTGCCGTGATGCGCAGGCTCATGCGCTCGGGAGAAAGCTTTGACGCGATCCGCACCATCTGCATTATCTCCTCGGGGATGATTATCCTCTTGCCGCGGTCGAGACCCCATGCGGCGCACTTTGCGCAGTACTGCGGGGTTATGCCCTTGAGTGCGAACCTGACGTCCGCCACCTTATTGAATTCGGTGTCCACGGGTCCGGGGCAGAGAGCGGCGATCTTCACGTTGCTGCCCGCGATCTTCAGCTCCTCAAATATCGCGTTGGTCAGCGACACAACATAAGCCTTGGTCGCATAGTAGACCGCCATATTCGGACCTCCCGGCATGAGTCCTGCAGAGGAAGCGACGTTTAGTATCGCGCCGCAGTCGCGGTATCTGAACTCCTTGAGGAACAGATGGGTGAGGATCATCAGCGCAGTGCAGTTGACGTCGGTCATCTCGATCTGGCGTTCAAGGTCGATGGCATCGAAACGTCCCACGGCGCCAAAGCCTGCACAGTTTATCAGTATCTCAACGTTGAGGTCGGCGACTGCATCAAACAGGTCGAAGCAGGCCTCCCTGTCCGCAAGGTCGCAGGGAATGACCCGCGTGTCGGTCTCCAGCTTCATCGCGAGGTCGTAAAGCCTGTCGGCGCGGCGTGCCGCCAGAGCTATGCAGTAGCCCCGCTTTGCGTAAAGCTTAGCCAGCTCCTCGCCGATACCCGAGCTCGCTCCCGTAACAAGTACCCATTTTTCCATAATAACAGCCTCCTCTTTCCGATTTTTTCCCGCCTTTCGCGGCGAGTTTTTTCTCCACCTCATTATATACCAATAATCAGCTTTTGTCAATACGCACCCCACAAGCCGACGGCACTTGACATTTTACGCAAAATTTGTTATAATTATTTCATACGGCATTAATAATATCTGATACCGGAATATGAAACAGGGGGAATTACCAATGAAAAGCATCACAACAAAGGTCGTCTCGGCGGCTCTGGCGGCTTCTCTGCTGGCTTCGGGCACAGCAGCACTTCCCGCCTCTGCTGAGGGCATTCTCGGCAGCGACAGCGGACTGAGCATTTCGCTCGGCGGCATCACCGATGAAAAGCCGGTCATAAGCGAAAGCTACAAGTCCACCGCCAAGTACGTCAGCATCAGCTGGGACAAGGTCACGGGAGCTTCCGGCTACCGCGTATACCGCAAGGCCGACGGCGGCAGCAAATTCAAGCTGGTTGCCGAGATCAGCGGCAAGAAGAATGTCACATACAAGGACACCGACGTCAAGCCCAACACCCGCTACGCCTACAAGGTAAAGGCGTTCAAGGGCACCACCGACAGGCAGTACTCCAAGGGCAGCAAGGCACTGAGCACCGTCACCGCTCCCGAGAAGGTCAAGGAGATCACAAAGGTCTGGGGCAGAAACAGCATTGCCAGACTCAAGTGGACAAAGCAGTCGGAATGCGACGGCTACATTGTATACTACTACACCTACGACTACTACACCGGCAAGGTGAAGATCGTTTCCGAACGGGCCTACTCCAAGGGCGAACGCGCTGCCGTCCGCTGCTACGGCGCCGACGACGTCCGCGAAGGCGTCGCCATCATGTGGAAGGAAGGCGTGGACATCGCCATCACCGGCAACTCCACCAACCCGACCCGCTTCCAGCACCCCGTCATGGGCACCTACAAGAAAGAGCGCGTCGCCGCAGGCAAGCCGTTCTTCTCCGTCGCGTCCGGCGGCGGCACCGGCCGCACCCTGCACCCGGACAACATGGCCGCCGGTCCCGCCAGCTACGGCATGACCGACACCATGGGCCGCATGCACTCCGACGCCCAGTTCGCGGGCTCCTCCTCCGTCCCGGCGCACGTCGAGATGATGGGCCTCATCGGCATGGGCAACAACCCGATGGTCGGCGCTTCCGTCGACGTCGCGGTCGCGGTCGCCCAGGCCATGTCCGGCAAGGCCGCCAAGAAGGCCGCCCCGGC
>CAMVIL010000101.1 GCA_947167535.1 uncultured Ruminococcus sp.
CTTCTGCTGGCGATGTGATCGTCGGCGAAGTTAAGAGCATCACCGATTACGGCGTATTCGTTGATCTCGGCGGTGTTGACGGACTCGTCAGAAAGCTCGACCTGAGCTGGAAGCGCATCAAGCATCCTTCCGATGTTGTTTCCGTTGGCGATAAGATCGAAGTTAAGATCAAGGACATCGACGCTGAGACCGGCAAGGTTTCCCTCACCTACAAGAAGGAGACCGAGAATCCTTGGGAGATCTTCAAGAACAACTACGAGATCGGTCAGACCGTTTCCGTTAAGGTCGTTTCTCTGACTTCCTTCGGTGCGTTCGCTCAGATCATCGACGGCATCGACGGACTTATCCACATCTCCCAGATCGCAGACCGCAGAGTTGACAACGTTGCAGACGTTCTTTCCGTAGGCGATGAGGTTGACGTTAAGATCACCGACATTGACTATGATAAGAAGAGAATAAGTCTTTCTATCAGGGCTCTGCTTCCTGCCGATGGCGAGGCTTATGACGATGACGAAGCCATCGAGGAGACCGAGGACTAAAAAAATCGCTGAAATATTGCAGGGGGCGTTTGACGCTCCCTGCTTTTTTCCCTAAACAATGACAAACAAAACGAGAGGTTTGAATTTATGGAAGAGAAAAGGTATCCCGCAAGGGATACGGACAGGAGAAAACGCAGCAAGAAAAAGAAAAACCGCGTTAATCCCGTTGTCCGTATACTCAGGATATTCGGAACGCTTATCCTGTCGGTGATAATGATCGTTATCATCACGGGGTCGATATTTGCGACGGCGCTTACCATCTATATCCTGAATTTTGCTGATACTACCACTACCATCAGCCTTGATGAGGAAGTCGTTATCAGCAACGTTTCGAGGTTCTTCTATCATAATCCCGATTATGACGAGAGTGACCCCGATTCAGAGGAATGGATACTCTATTACGGAATGAAAAACCCCGTCAGAAGATCGGTATGGGTCGATCTGGATCAGGTTCCCGAGCACGTCCGCGACGCCTTCGTTTACACCGAGGACGAAAGATTCTATACCCACGACGGTGTTGACTTCAAGCGTACCTTCGTGGCGATCGCAAGAACGCTGCTGGGCGTTAAGCAGGGTGGTTCGACCATCACTCAGCAGACAATCAAGAACATCACCGGCGACTCCGACGCTGACGGCACCAAGGGTGTTGAGCGTAAGATCCGAGAGATCTTCCGCGCTATCAACGTCGAGAAGATATACACGAAGGAAGATATACTTGAGGCTTACCTCAATGTTATTCCGTTTACCACATCTGTAAATGATATCGTTGGCATTCAGGCGGCGGCTAACTTCTACTTCAAGAAGGACGTTTCCGAGCTGAATTACGCAGAGGGCGCGGCGCTTGCCGGTATGCTTTCATACCCCTTCCGCGACAACCCCCTTGAACACCCCAAGAACAACCGCAGACGTCTTAACTACGCGCTGGATAATATGCTTCAGAACGGCGCTCTCTCCGACGACGAGTGGGAGATCGCACAGAAGCAGGCTGACGAGCTTCAGGTTTACGGCGACATCACCTACACCAGCGTTGAAGAGGAACAGGATATACCTGAGGATCAGGGCGTTACATCCTGGTTCATGGACGCGGCGATCAATCAGGCGGTAGATCTGATATCCGAAGAGACGGGTATCACCTATGAAGCTGCCGAGGAGAGACTCCGTCAGGGCGGCTACGATGTCTACACCACCGTTGACATCAATATGCAGAAGAAAATGGAAAAGAAGATGCGCGACAAGTCGAACTTCCAGACCTGGACCTTCGACAAGGATAAGCTCCAGTCGGGATTTGTATGCGTTGACTACAAGGGGCAGGTGCTCTGTAATGTCAGCTCGCGCTCGAAGAAGAAGAAATCACGCTGCTACAACCTTGTTTCGCAGGGTAAGCGTTCGCCGGGTTCGTGCATGAAGCCTATCGCTTCCTATGCTCCCGCGCTGGATCAGGATCTTATAACCTTCTCCTCCTTCATAAACGACAGTCCTATCCGCGTTGACGCGGACAACGACGGTCTTGAAGAACAGTGGCCTGTAAACTACTCCGAATACGGCGAGAGTGCCAACTGGTCTATGAAGGATATCCCCACATGGAACATGATCGCAAGATCGCTCAATACTGCTCCCGCAAGACTGGTTCAGCAGATGACTCCCGAATACTGCTTCAACTTCCTCAAGGAGAAGCTTGACATCACCACCCTCGAAGACGCCGACATGGGCTACTCGGGTATGACGGTCGGCGGTCTGACTCACGGTCTGCATCTGCAGGAGCTGGCGGCGGCTTACACGATCTTCGGAAACGGCGGCAAGAAGTACGAGCTGACCTACATCTCCAAGATCGAGCAGGCTGACGGCAAGGTGCTTTACGAGCACGGCGACGGCTTCAAGCAGGCGATCAGCGAGTCCTCCGCTTATATCATGAACAAGATGATGCAGCGCGTCGTTACCGACTCCAACGGTACCGGCAGATACGCTAAGCTCAAGAACACCGTGCTCGCGGCTAAGACGGGTACTTCCTCCGACTGGGTCGACCTGAACTTCGTCGGCGTTTCCCCCGATTATGTCAGCGCTGTATGGATAGGTTACGGCACGTGGAAGAAGATCCCCACCGACCAGTATCAGAACATCGGTGAGATCTGGAAGAATCTTTTCGGCGATGTTGTCGAGAACGAGGAACACCACGATTTCGAGAAGCCCGAGACCGTTCAGGAGCTGAAATACTGCACACGTACAGGCTACATCGCCGGCTACGGCTGCGGCTCCACCGACGTCGGCTACTACAAGGACACCTATATCCCTCAGACCTGCTCGGGCTGGCACTAAGGGACTGATTTGACAAAGCTCCCCGACTCATCTGAGACGCGGGACGTATATCGACACAACAAGGGCTGCTGTGAATACGTAGGCAAGGTTCTACCTACGGCGGGCAGCCCTTTTATTATGCAAGAGGTAATTTATGGAAAAAATAAGATTCTGCTGCCCCTGCCACTTCGGGCTGGAAAGCGTGCTGAAATTCGAGGTGGGACGGCTGAACGTCTCGGGCATTGAGGTCACCGACGGAAAGGTCTGCTTCGAGGGCGACCCCTCGGTCATCGCAAGCGCCAACATAAGGCTCGCCACCGCCGAGCGCGTGCTGATAGAGCTGGGGAGCTTCCGCGCCGAGACCTTCGAGCAGCTCTTCGAGGGCGTGGCTGCGCTGCCGCTGGAGCGCTACATCGGCAAGGACGACGCTTTCCCCGTCAAGGGTCACAGCCTCAATTCCAAGCTGCACAGCGTGCCCCACTGCCAGTCGATAATAAAAAAGGCGGCCTGCAGGCGGCTGGAGCAGAAGTACGGAATCGCGTGGTTTGCGGAGACTGGGGCGCTGCACCAGCTGCAGTTCCAGATAATGAAGGACGTCTGCACGCTGTACCTCGACACCAGCGGCGCGGGGCTGCACAAGCGCGGCTACCGCAAAAATTCCAACGCGGCACCCATAAAGGAGACCCTCGCGGCGGGGATAATCGACCTGGCAAGAGTACGCGCCGACAGCATCGTCTGCGACCCCATGTGCGGCTCGGGTACGCTTCTAATCGAGGCGGCTTACAAGGCGCTGAGGGTGGCTCCGGGACTGAAGCGCAGCTTCGCCGCCGAGAAGTGGCAGCAGCTTCCCGCCGAGCTCTGGAAGAATGAGCGTGCAGCCGCCATCGCGGACATCGACCACGAGGGCAGCTTCAAGGCTTACGGCAGCGACATCGACCCGCTTGCCATCGACCTGAGCGTGGAGAACGCCCGCAAGGCGGGAGTCGGCTCGAAGATAGCCTTCCGCGAGCTGGACGTCAACGACTTCACCCAGCGCGACGGCGCCATAACGGTAGTCAACCCGCCCTACGGCGAGCGACTGCTGGAGATAAAGGAAGCGCAGGAGCTATACAAGCGCCTCGGCGAACGGCTCCGACCCGACCGCGACCATCCCGCCGTGATAATCTCGCCCGACGAGGAGTTCGAGAAATACTTCGGCAAGAAGGCGGACAAAAAGCGCAAGCTCTACAACGGCATGATAAAGTGCGACCTTTATATGTATTTTAAGTGAGGAAAAAGTATGGAAAAGAAAATACGTGCAGTGGTCTTTGACATGGATGGCGTGCTGTTCGACACCGAGCGGCTCTGCATGGATTCGTGGAAAGCCATTGCCGAAAAGCACGGGCTCGAGGGCATCGAGGAGGTCAACTACCGCTGCATCGGACGGACTCTGACCGACACGAGGCGGATACTCCGCGAAGCCTACCCCGACAAGGACATTGACGCGATACACGACGAGCGCCGGATGCTGGAGAGATCAATCATGGCGGAAAAGGGCGTGCCCCTCAAGGCGGGTGCCGAGGATATCTTAAAGACCCTCAAAGCGGCGGGAGTGCCTGTCGCGCTCGCTTCTTCCACACGTCAGGTGACGGTGGAGAGCGAGCTGAAGTCGGTGGGGTTCTACGATTACTTTGACACCATCGTCTGCGGGGACATGATAGAGCGCAGCAAGCCTCACCCCGACATCTACCTTGCGGCCTGCGAGCGCCTCGGCATTTCGCCGGAGAACGCGGCGGCGGTGGAGGACAGCTTCAACGGCATACGCTCGGCAAAGGCTGCGGGCATGGTGACGGTCATGGTGCCCGATATCATACAGCCCGACGATGAGATACTAAAGCTCGTGGACTTCCTGTGCGGCGACCTTGACACGGCGGCGCAGACGCTCATCGGGCTCATATAAACCAAGGGGGAAAGTATTATGTGCGGATTTGTGGGATTTACCAACTACATCGACGGCGCGGAGAATGTCGTCGAGAAGATGATGGACAGGATAGCTCACCGCGGCCCCGATCAGGCGGGCAAGTTTGTGGATGAGCGTGTGGCGATGGGCTTCCGCAGACTGTCGATAATCGACCTTTCGGAGGCGGGCAGCCAGCCTATGACCAACGAGGACGGCAGCATCGTCATCACATTCAACGGCGAGATCTACAACTTCCGTGAGCTGAGAGAGCAGCTTATCGAAGCGGGTCACAAGTTCAAGAGCTCCGCCGACACCGAAGTGCTGATACACGGCTACGAGGAGTGGGGACGCGAGCCGCTGCTCAACCGCCTGAGGGGAATGTTTGCCTTCGTTATCTACGACAAGAATAAGGGGCGGCTCTTCGGCGCAAGGGATTTCTTCGGCATAAAGCCGCTCTACTACGGCCGCTTCGGCAAGACGCTCATGTGGGGCAGCGAGATAAAGAGCTTCCTTGACCACCCGCAGTTTGTCAAGGAGCTGAACACCGACACGCTGGAGACCTACCTCACCTTCCAGTACTCCCCTACTGCCGACACATTCTTCAAGAACGTATACAAGCTTCCCGCGGCGCACTGCTTCACCTACGACCTCACCGACGGCGAGCTGGACGTCAGACGCTACTGGGAGATAAAGTTCACCCCCAACGAACAGCCCACGCTGGAAAACTGGGTGGAGGACATCGGCAACACCTTCAAGAACAGCGTCGAGGCGCACAAGATAGCCGACGTTGAAGTGGGCTCCTTCCTCTCCAGCGGCGTGGATTCAAGCTACGTGGCGGCGGTGGCAAACGTCGACAAGACCTTCACGGTGGGCTTCGGCGAAGACGAAAAGTACAACGAGATAGGCTACGCCAAGGAGTTCTCCAAGTACATCGGCAAGGTGAACAACTCCCGCGTGATAGCTCCCGAGGACTACTGGGGCAACTTCGCAAAGATACAGTACCACATGGACGTGCCAAAATTGCAATTCATTTTGCTTTAAAAAATTTGCTATTATTATAGACACTG